>DATFOL010000162.1:0-3801 GCA_035265545.1 Gemmatimonadaceae bacterium
GATCTCCCTGACTGCCATGCCATTCTCCACCGTTGAACAGGCGATCGCGGACTTCGCCGCCGGCAAGCTCGTCATCGTCGCCGACGACGAGGATCGCGAGAACGAGGGCGATCTGATCTGCGCCGCGTCGCTCGTCACCCCTGAGCTGATCACCTTCATGGTGAAGCGTGCCGGCGGGTTGATCTGCCTCGCGCTCACCGGCGAGCGCGTCGACCAGCTCGGCCTCACGCCGATGGCCGAGAGCAACCTCGACGAGTATCGGACCGCCTACACCGTGAGCGTCGATGCCAGCCCGCGGTTCGGCGTCACCACCGGCATCAGCGCGCAGGACCGCGCGACGACGATCAAGGTGTGCGTCGACCCGGCGACCGTCGCGGGCGATCTTCGCCATGGTGGTCACGTCTTTCCGCTGCGCGCGCGCGATGGCGGCGTGCTCCAGCGCGTCGGACACACCGAGGCCGCCGTGGACCTCGCGCGCCTCGCCGGCGTGTTCCCGGCGGGAGTCATCTGCGAGGTGCTCAACGAGGACGGCACCACGGCGAAGCGTCCGCAGCTCGAGGCGTTCGCGCGCGAGCACGGGCTCACCTTCATCACCGTGGCGCAGCTCGTCGCCCATCGCCTGCGCAACGAGCGCCTGGTGCACCGTGTCGCCGAGGCGCGTCTGCCGACGCCGTATGGCACCTGGACCGTGTACGGCTACAAGAACGACGTCGACACCCACGAGCACGTCGCCATCACCTACGGCGACGTGTCGGGCGGCGAGGGCATTCTCGTCCGCATGCACTCCAAGTGCCTCACCGGCGACGTCTTCCACTCGATGCGCTGCGACTGCGGCTGGCAGCTCGAGACGGCGATGCAGATGATCCAGAAGGAGGGCAGGGGCGCGATCGTGTATCTCGATCAGGAGGGACGCGGCATCGGCCTGCTCAACAAGCTCAAGGCGTACGAGCTGCAGGATGCCGGCGCGGACACCGTCGAAGCCAACGAGCGGCTCGGCTTCGCACCCGACCTTCGTAACTACGGCATCGGCGCGCAGATCCTCCTCGATCTCGGCCTGCGCTCGATCCGGCCGATCACGAACAACCCGCGCAAGATGGTCGGCCTCGAGGGCTACGGCCTCCGTGTCGACGAGCGCGTGCCGATCGTGCAGCCGGAGAACGTGGAGAACGCGGGCTACATGGGCACCAAGCGCGACAAGCTCGGGCACCTTCTCGCTTCCTGATCCATCGACATGGCGGAGTTCAACGGGGTCGTCAACGGGGAGGGGCGTCGCTTCGCGGTGCTCGCCTCGCGCTTCAATCATCACGTCACCGAGAAGCTCGCCGAGGGAGCGATGGACGCTCTGGTGCGTCACGGTGCAGCCGCGGACGACGTCGACCTCGTGTGGGTGCCGGGCGCGTGGGAGCTGCCGTACGCGGCGCGGCGGCTCGCCGCGACGGAGCGCTACAACGCGCTCGTCGTCGTGGGCGCCGTGGTGCGCGGCGACACGCCGCACTTCGACTACGTCGCCGGTGAGGCGTCGCGCGGCCTCGCGGACGCGAGCGCGGAGTACGAGATCCCGATCGGCTTCGGCTTGCTGACGACGGACACCATGGAGCAGGCGGAGGCGCGCGCCGGCGGCGCGCACGGCAACAAGGGGTGGGATGCGGCCGTCGCCGCGCTCGAGATGGCGGACCTGTTCGAACGACTCGATGGCGCGGACGAGGCTTGAGACGCGGGCGCGAGCCCGCGCGCTGCAGGCGCTGTATGCGTGGGACATGCGTGGCGGGACGGAGCTGGAGCGCGTGGCCACACAGGTGTGGGACGATCTCTCGATCACCGCCGACGAGCGGCGCGTCGCCGGCCCAATCGTGCGCCTCGTCGCGCACAAGCAGCGTGACCTGGACGCGGAGCTCGCCGAAGTCACGACCAACTGGCGACTGGAGCGCATCGGCGCGGTGGAACGCTGTGTCCTTCGAATGGCGGCCGCCGAGCTTTCCATCGGCGAGACGCCGCCGCGCGTGGTGATCCAGGAAGCGGTCACGCTCGCCGAGCGCTTCGGCAGCGCGCAGAGCGCGCGCTTCGTGAATGGAGTCCTCGATGCGCTCGCACGCCGCATGGGACGGATGTAAGTGCGGCTTCTCGTCGTCAACTGGCAGGATCGACAGAATCCGCTGGCCGGCGGCGCGGAGATTCACCTGCACGAGATCTTCGGCCGGCTCGCCGCGCAGGGCAATCGGATCACGCTGCTCTGCGGCGGGTGGCCCGGCTGTGCGCCTCGCACTACTCTGGACGGAATGGAGGTGCTCCGCGTCGGGACGCGCTACACCTTCCCGCTGCATGCGCGATCGTTCTTTCGGCGCGAGCTCGCGGGGCAAGCGTTCGACCTGCTGGTCGAGGACGTCAACAAGGTGCCGTTGTACACGCCGCGGTGGGGTGGTCCGCCGGTCGTCGCTCTGGTGCCGCATCTCTTCGGAGGCACCGCGTTCCAGGAGCTCGCGCCTCCCCTCGCCGCGGCCGTGTGGCTCGCCGAGCGACCACTCGGCCGCGTCTACCGTGGCGTACCATTCGAAGCGATCAGCTCGAGCACCGCGGCCGATCTGGCGGCGCGTGGCATTCCGAGCACGGCGGTAGAGGTCATCTACCCAGGCATCGACACGGTGACGTACACGCCGTGCGCCGCCGAGCGCGCGCCGAGGCCCGTGTTCGCGTATCTCGGTCGCCTCAAGCGGTACAAGGGCGTACACCACGTCATCCAGGCGTTTGCGGAACTCCGCGATCCGGACGCACGGCTCGAGATCGCCGGCGCGGGAGACTATCGGCCGGCGCTCGAGCGTCTCGCCGCATCGCTTGACCTCGGCGAGCGCGTGCGGTTTCTTGGGCGCGTGAGTGAGGAGGAGAAGCTGCGACTGCTGCGCCGCGCCTGGGCGCTGGTCTTTGCCTCGCCGAAGGAGGGATGGGGCATCACCAATCTGGAGGCTGCCGCGTGTGGCACTCCGGTTGTCGCGTCGAACTCACCAGGAATCCGCGAGTCGGTGCACGACGGCGAGACGGGCTACCTCGTTCCTCACGGCGATGCGGGCGCGATGGCCACCGCCATGGCGCGCCTCGCGGGCGATGCAGCGCTCGTCGCGCGGCTCGGCGCAAAGGCTCGCGAGTTCGCCGAGACGTTCACCTGGGAGCGCGCGGCGGGCGAGACCGCCACGCACCTCTACCGCGTGCTCGCCGCGCGCCGTCCCCAGCCATGAGCGGAACCAGATGCCATCGATGAAGGTCGGCGAGATCTTCGAGCAGATCCGCGATCTGCTCGAGCTCGAGCGCGTACCGGGCACCCACGGGCTCGAGCGCATCGTCGAGGGATCCGACATCTCGAGCCCGGGCTTGGCGCTGGCGGGATACGTGCAGCGCTTCGTCGCCCGGCGCCTGCAGGTGTTCGGCGAGACGGAAGTCACCTACCTTTGCTCCCTCGACGCCGCGACACGCCGGGCGCACCTCGCGCAGTTCTTCAGCTTCCCCGTGCCCTGCGTGTTCGTCACGAAGGCGCTCGAGCTCCCCGTCGACGTCGTGGAGGAAGCGACCAATGCCGACGTCGCCATCCTCCGCTCCGCGCTGAAGACCAACGAGTTCTACAACCGCATCAAGCCCTGGCTCGACGACGCCTTCGCGCCCCAGACGACCATCCATGGTTCGCTGGCCGACGTGTACGGCGTCGGACTGCTGTTCATCGGCCAGAGCGGTATCGGCAAATCCGAGTGTGTGCTCGATCTCGTCGAGCGCGGACACCGCATCGTCGCCGACGATCTCGTGATCGTCCGCCGACGA
>DATFOL010000163.1:0-7126 GCA_035265545.1 Gemmatimonadaceae bacterium
AGCGTGCCTTCCGCGCGTGCCCGCCGGAGCGCAAACGTCATCGCGAACGATCCGATCCCCAGGAAGGCGACGCAGAAGAGCGCCAGCGTGCCCACGTCGCCCATCACCGCTCGCAACGGCCAGTCGTCGATCGTGATCCGACGCACGGCACGCAGCCCGTACGTCAGCGGGACCACGTCGGAGAGGCGCGCGATCCATGCCGGAAGCTGCTCGTCTACGAGCTTCGTCGGGTAGGTCACCCCGCCCAGCATGGCCGAGCCGACGATGACGATCGTCTGCAGTGAGGCGGTGCGCCGATAGGCGACGATCATCGCGCCGGCGATCATCCCGGCGCCGAAGTACGTCGCGACGATCATCGCAAGGATCACCGACGCCTCACCGAAGCGGAGCCAGTGCGCATGGAAGCCGAACACCGCCGCGGCGGAGAGCACGACGATGCAGCGGGCGACGGTCCAGAGCAGCTCGTAGCCGGTGAGTCCCACCAGCAGCGACGGCACCGACGAGGGCGTGCTGAAGATCAGCTCGAGCGTTCCCGTGTTGATGCCCTTCTCGAGCGCGCGCGGGAGGGCGTCGACGGCGGCGGCGATCAGGAGATACCCGATCGTCCCCATCACGAGGAAGCCGAAGAAGTCGCTGCCCTCGCCCTTGATGGCCGGCGCGAGGAAGGGGTCGAGGGTGCGGCCGACGTAGTACGTCGGCACGATCTGCAGACCCAGCGCGGCGATCGAGACGAACATCGCGAGCCGGTAGCTCGCCGCGGTGAGAAAGCTGACGCGCATCAGCGCGAGCGCGCTACGCATTGGAGCTCTCCTCGGCACGCGACCGCACGATGCGCTCGATCAGATCGGCGAGCGAGAGCTCGAGCCGGTCGAAGCCCGCGATGACGACACCGGACGCGATGAGCGACGACAGCACCTGCGCCGCCTCGTCCGCGCCGCCCGGCACGTGACACTCGACGGCGGTCCAGCCATCGACGTCGGCGCCCGTCACGCTGAGGCGCTCGATCGCGCCACGCGTCTCGAGCTCGCGCCAGATGCGATGGTCCGCCTGTCGCGTGCGCACGCGATAGCGCTCGTCACTGTACTGCCGCTCGAGCGCGCGCGCCGGTCCGATGGCGAGCAACCTTCCCTTGTTCAACACCGCCACCCGGTCGCACAGCTCGAGGGCCTCCTCGGGGCTGTGGGTGGCCATCACCACGGTGCACCGCGCCGGACCCGCGACTTCTTCGCGCAGGAACTGCCGAAAGTCGCGCGCCGACACCGGATCGAGGCTGCGCGTGGGCTCGTCCAGCAGGAGCACCCGTGGCCGGATGATCAGTGCCCGCGCGATGAGCAGTCGCTGGCGCATTCCGGAGGAGTACGTCCCGACGACCCGACGCTCGGCGCCGCGCAGCCCGACCACGCCCAATACCTCGTGGACGCGCTCGTCGAGCGCCGGGCCGCGCAGCGAGTAGAGCGTGGCGAACAGGCGCAGGTTCTCGAGCGCGGAAAGTCGCCAGTGGAGACCGCGCTCGTCGGCAGCGACGGGCGCGATCATGCGGCGCACCGCGCGCGGATCCTTCATCACGTCGACGCCATGGACCGTCGCCCACCCCTCGTCGGGCGAGGTCAGCGTCGCCAGCATCTTGAACAGCGTCGTCTTCCCCGCCCCATTGGGGCCGAGCAGTCCGAAGAACTCGCCCGGCTGCACCTCACAGCTCACGTGCTGCACGGCGGGTACGTAGGTCGCTCCGTTCGGATTCCGCAGGGACTCGATCAGCCCACGGCGGACCTTGAAGCGCTTCGACAGGTCGTGCAGCCGGAGCGCGGGCTCCCCCGACGGCGACGCCGACATCGCAGTCAGCTCGACAGGCGCGGCGAGCGTCACGCTGTGGTGCTCTCGAGCGCGGCGGCGCGCGCGCCCACGCCGCCGTGCCATGCCATGAGTTGCTGCACCACCGTCTGGAGCCGCTCGTAGTCGCGTGTGACGCGCAGGCGATAGATCTCGCTCCCTTCCGCCAGCGCGACGACCGCCGAGAACACGGTCGGTGCTTCGGGTCCGCCGAGCAGTGCACCGATCTTCGTCTGTCCGAGCAGTCCGAACACCGCGGTCGGACCCTCGAGGCGCTCACGCTCGAGCGGGCCGGCGATCGTTCCCGCGGGCACGGACTCCAACAGGTAGAGCGCGGCGAGCGGTGCGCGCGTGAGCCGGCGAGCGTCGTCGGCGATCTGGCCGAAGGTCGCCTTCACGTCGGACGTGCCGGCGATCGGTGACGTCGCCGAGAGCCAGTCGGCGGAGTCGCGGAACAGCCGCACACTCTGCACGCCGGGCCGTACGATCGGCGGCGCGCCACTGCCGATCACCACTGTGTCGTCGGTCATGAGCGCGGCGCCGGCACGCATCAGCGCGAAGGCGAGGGTGGACTTGCCGTTCCCCTTCGGCGCCAGAAAGGCCACCGCGCCGTCAGCCATCGCTATTGCGCTGCCGTGCAGCGAGAGCCACCCGGACGCATGCAGCGCCAGCGCGAGGACACGACCCAGCACGTCCAATCGGCCCGCCTCGAGGTCGGCACCTTCCGGGCGGTGCCAGTGGATCTCGCGCCCTCCAGCCGTCACGTCGAACACGCCGGTGTCGTCGTAGATGAGCCGGAAGCCAGCGGGAGTTCCGTACGAGCGGACCATCACTCCCTGGTCGACCTTGTCTTCGCCGAGCGGACCGCCGAGCGGCAGCTCGGGCGCGGGCGAGGTGCTCACGGTGAGCGTCCAGTCCATATCGCCGCGCGTCGCGACATCGAGCTCGGGGAACTCGAGCTCGGTGCGCAGAACGCCGCCGAATACGAGATAGCTGTTCATGGGATGCGGTCGGCTGCGTGAATCGGCGCGCGCGGCGCCAGCTCGCGCGATGGGAGCGCGATCATGGAACGGTCACCGGTGCGTCGTTCATGGGCGTGGCCGCGCTCACCCCGGCGTCGTGATGGGCGCGCAGCCAGAGCTCGGCCTGCAGAAACTGGAACAGATGCAGGCCCATTCCTTCCCCTGCGTCCGCGTACTGCCGCCACTCGTCACGCAGCTTGGCACCATCCACGATGCCGAGCTCCTCGAGCAATGGGCGCTCGAACGCCGCATCGAAGAGTGGACGCGCGGGGCCACGCATGGCTTCGCGCATGTACTGCGTCGTGATACCGGTGCGGCGCGGGCGCGGCGCGAGAAACGCATCGGGGAGGATCCCGCGCATCGCGTGACGCAGCAGACGCTTGGTCTCGCGCGCGCTCACTCGCTCGGCGCGCGGCCGCGACATCGCGAACCGATATAACCGGTCGTCGAGGAACGGTGTGCGTGCGATGGCGCCCGCGCGCAGCTGCGCCTCCGTCAGCGTGGCGCGAATGCGCGGGAACATCGGTGCGGTGACGCTCCACAGCTGCTCCGTTGTGGAGAGCGTGGGATAGCGTCCATACGGCGCCAGCTCGCGCTCGCGCTCGCGCAGCCGGTGCCGGCGCACGAAGTCCTCACGCATGATCGGCAGGATGCGCTGCTCGAACGGACCGGGACGCACGAGGTCACGATGGCCGGAGCGCGACGCCCGCGCGGGATGCACGACGCGCGCGCCGAAGTACTGCAGGGTGCGGCCCCGAATGCGGTACCACTCGAGCGCCAGCTCGAGCCACGAGCCACGTAACAGGAGATCGGACAGATAGAGGTTCGTGCCGGCGAACAGCTCGTCCCCCCCCGTGCCGGTCAGCACCGTGCGCGCGCCGAGCTCACGAGAGCGCGCGACCATCGCGCGGCTCCACATCTCGAACGAGTGGGCGAACGGCAGATCGCGCTCGGCGGCCTCGGCCTCCACGTCGGGCGAGAAGAGGGGAACGTCGGCGATGTTCACCCACGACACGTCCACGCCAAGTCGGTCGGCGACCGACTGGATGGCCTCGTCCTCTCGCCCGAGGTTGCCCTCCGGGTAGCTCATCGAGACGACGACGAGCTTGCGGCCGGCGGGTCGCTCGCGCAGCACGTGCGTGGCACAGGCGAGGATGGCGCTCGAGTCCCAGCCGCCGCTCAGCCAGAGCGCGGAGGTATCGTTCTCAGTGAGCCGCTGGTCGACGGCGCCGGTGAGGAGCGCGCGCAGCTCTTCGGCCCCTTCGTCGAACGACGACGCGCGGCCCCCGAGCGTGGGCGGCTGCCAGTGCGGTCGAACGTCCACTCGGCCATCGCGCGCGACGGTGAGCGTGTGCCCGGCCGGAAGCACGGATACTCCGAGATAGCCCGTCTCCACGCCGACGTTGAACAACCCGGCGACGGTCGCGCCGAAGGCCGCGACATCGATCGCCCCCTGATGCGGCGTGCGACGCGCGACCGCCACCGCCATCGAGGCGATCACGACGCGCGCGCCGTCGCGTCCATAGTAGAGCGGTCGGCTGCCGGCGAAGTCGCGCGCGCACGTGAGCGTGCCCGCCTCGCGATCCCAGATCACGAAGGTATAGTCGCCCTCGAGGTGCCGCGCGCACTGGCTGCCCCACGCGCGGTATGCGTCGAGGATGAGATGGCTCGCCGATTCTCCGCTCGGCTCGAAGGGGCGACTCGCGGTCGCCTGGCGGATGGCTCGCCGAAGGTCATCGCGGTAGTAGATCGACGCGTCGGCCGCGACGATGCGTACGCCGTCGTCGAGAACGAGGGGGCCGACACTGGTACCCTCGGCCTCCCAGTCGAACCGCCCCGCGGCGATCCCCGCCCCCACCACGGCACGCGACTGGATGCGGTCGGCGCCACGCGTCGCCAACTCGCGCGCGGCGCGCTCGAGCGCCTCGGTGGTGAGGGGCGGGCCGCCCGCCGCGGCGAAGATCGCGCTCATCGGCGCGAGACGATCGCGGGAGGAGGAGCCGCCCCGACCTCCACTCGCGGGAGCGCTACGGCGAGGGCGGAACGGTCGCGGTCAGTGGCGGCCAGCCGCCAGAGCCCAGTGGACCGCCGCAGCGACGCGCTCGCCCGGCGCACTCGCGCCGACGTAGAGCTCATCGACGCCGCGATGGCGCGCCGACGGCGCGAGGTGGCGACGCAGGGAAAGCGCAGCGCCATCGGATCAGGAGGCGCGCTCGGCCGACGCTGGTGCAGGCTGAACGAGGCCGAGCTTCGTCAACTCTTCGAGCAACTCGGACACGTCCGCCCGGATGACGTCCTCCGGGACGTCCGGATAGTCGGCCGCGATGAGGCGACAGACGTCTTCCAGACGCTGCTGCACCGGTGGCAACAGCTCCCACACGCGCACCCCGACCGAGTTGAGGCCGAAGTACACCTCCTCTTCGGTGGAATAGAGCACAGCTCCGGTCGCGAGTGCCTTGAAGATGACTTTGGGATTTCGTGTAGGAAGCACTTCGATCCTCGGGGATGGTGCGCGCCAATTAGCGGCGGACGGTGCGAACGCGGTCGATCGGCTTCGTCGCCGACGAGGCCTCGGCGGCCTCGGCCTGGGAGAAAGCAGATGGTATGCCCCCGACGCCGGACCGACCGGCTACCACGGTGCGTCGTAATTCGATGTCGCGCCAGAATTTACACCCGCAGCGCCGACTCTGGCTGCGGAGGCCGTGATCCGGCGGGGCGACCGGTTGCCACAGGACTGCTGCACTCGCGCCGCAGAAAGACCCGCGCAGGCACTGCGGAACTCCCGTCACATCTGTTCCGTTCGCCTAATGACCGATCACCCCTCCAGGCGCAACCGCGGCGCCACCGTCGCAATCATCCCGCCGCGAAGGCGTCCGAGATGATCTGCCGAGCCTCGTCCTGAATCCGTCGCAGATGCTCGGCGCCGCGAAAGCTCTCCGCATACAGCTTGTACACGTTCTCGGTGCCGGAAGGTCGCGCCGCGAACCACCCGTTCTCCGTGACGACCTTGAGCCCGCCAATGGCCGCCCCGTTTCCGGGTGCGGCAGTCAGTCGCGCCACGATCGGCTCTCCCGCCAGCTCGGCTGCGCGCACACGGTCGGGCGTGAGGCGAGAGAGCACGCTCTTCTGCTCCGCCGACGCGGGCGCATCGATGCGCTCGTAGGCGGGTGCGCCGAACTGCTCGGTGAGCGCTTCGTACAGCTCGCCCGGATCGCGGCCGGTGACCGCGGTGATCTCGGCGGCGAGGAGGCCGAGGATGAGCCCGTCCTTGTCCGTGCTCCACGCGCGGCCATCGCGCCGCAGGAACGACGCTCCCGCGCTCTCCTCGCCGCCGAAGCCGAGGGAGCCGTCGATCAATCCGTCGACGAACCACTTGAACCCTACCGGCACCTCGACCAGGCGGCGGCCGAGCTTCGCCGCGACCCGGTCGATCATGCTGCTGCTCACCACCGTCTTCCCGATCCCCGCAGACGGGGACCACCCAGTGCGACGCTGATACAGGTAGTCGATCGCGACGGCGAGGTAATGATTGGGATTGAGCAGGCCCGCGCTGCGCGCGACGATGCCGTGACGGTCGTGATCGGGATCGCACGCCCACGCGACGTCGAACTGATCGCGCAGGGCGATCAGCCGCTGCATCGCATACGGCGACGAGCAGTCCATGCGGATACGCCCATCCCAGTCGACGCTCATGAACCGGAACGTCGGATCGACGACGTCGCTCACCACGGTGAGCGGGATGCGGTGGCGCTCGGCGATCAATCCCCAGTACGCCACTCCCGCACCGCCCAGTGGATCGACACCGAGCCGCAGCGACGATCCGCGAAGCACGTCGAGATCGACGACGTTCGGCAGGTCGGTCACGTAGGCGTCGGCGTAGTCGTACCGGTGAGTGGTGCCCGCGGTGCGCGCCTGCGCGAGCGGCATGCGCTTCACTTCGCGAAGGCCGTCGGCGAGCAACGCGTTGGCCCGCTGCTCGATCCATCCCGTTGCCTTCGTGTCCGCCGGGCCGCCGTTGGTGCCGTTGTACTTGAACCCTCCGTCTTCCGGCGGGTTGTGCGACGGCGTGATGACGATCCCGTCCGCGAGCCCGGCGTCGCGCCCGGTATTGTACGCGAGGATCGCGTGAGACACCGCCGGCGTCGGCGTGTAGCCATCGCGAATGTCGATCATCGCGTCGACGCCGTTCGCCGCGAGCACCTCGAGTGCGCTTCCGAACGCCGATTCCGAGAGTGCATGGGTGTCGATGCCGAGGAAGACCGGGCCGTCGATCT
>DATFOL010000164.1:0-42985 GCA_035265545.1 Gemmatimonadaceae bacterium
GTCGCGGTGATGCACGAGGGACGGATCGCGCAGATCGGCACGGCGGCGGAGTTGGCGCGGGAGCCGGCGAACCCGTTCCTGGGGGCGTTCCTGGAGGCGGGGGACCGGAAGAGCGCAGGGGTGAAGAAGATCAACTACCACTAGGGAACTGCCGCCTCAAGTACCGAGTACGACCGACGTAGCAGGTAGCCGGTCCCGGTAGGAAGCTCCCGGAACACCCCTCGGGATCGCGACCGGACTGGTGGAAGTGCACGCCCGAAGCGTTAGCTTCGGCCTTCCTCTTTCCCGGGCACTCCGATGCGCATCATCGTGATGCTGCTGGCGGTCGTGGTGGGGTTGGGGCTGATCGTGGTGGTCGTAGGCTATCTGCTCCCGGTGAAGCACGAGGCCACGGTGTCGACGCCGATCCCCGCGGCACCCGAGGCGGTGTGGGCGGCGCTGACCGACCCGGCCAGCTACCCGAAGTGGCGCGGCGACGTGACGTCGGTGGAGATGCTCCCGGCGGACTCGGGGCACGTGGCGTGGCGCGAGCAGGGGAAGAACGGCGCAATCTCATATGCCATCGAGCTGGCTGAACCTCCACGACGGCTCGTCACGCGGATCACCGACAAGTCACTGCCGTTCGGCGGGTCGTGGGAGTACGTGGTGACCGGTGACGTCGCGGGGAGCCGAGTGCGGATCACCGAGCACGGCGAGGTCTACAACCCGGTGTTCCGGTTCGTGTCGCGGTTCATCATGGGCCATACCTCCACCGCGAACGCGTACCTGAAGGCGCTGGGAGCGCGCTTTGGGGCGGCGGTGACGCCCGAGGTCGGGTAAGCGGAGGCAGCGAAAGGGGTTCCACGCGGTGTGGCGCGCCTTTAGGATTATCTGAGTCGCGCGGCGGATGGTCGGCCGAGCGGCGATGCGGCCAGGTAGCTCAGTTGGTAGAGCAGCGGACTGAAAATCCGCGTGTCGGCAGTTCGATTCTGCCCCTGGCCACTCAGCAGGGCAATAACTTAGGGGACTTGGGCCACCGGGCGCAGAGGCTTGTCGCGGGACCTGTCGCGGGACGTGCGCTATGCATAGTGCACGACCGTGAACGCGAAAACCGCCTCCCACGGGGGCATGGCCGGCCCGAACCTGTCGATGCTGAGCAATGCTCGTCCGAGTAGGACGGGCGTGCGAAGCGTGGCGTGGGACAAGCGATCATCGACGAACAGCCACAGCCAGACTACAGCCGCGCCAACTAGGCCGGCGCGCAGGCCCTCGTGCGGGGAACGCAGCGAGCGGCGCACGGGCGTCGCCGCGGGATGCGAGGGAAGGAGACTGCTTTGCGGCGTCGCCATGGGTACCTCACGGACCGACTGGGTTGGTAGCGTTTGCGCTCCGGACGCTCCAATGTGGTGGGGGGGAGTGATGACGTCCTGTGCGCGCTTGTGGAACGCCGTTGCTGTGGCACCAAGGGGTCCCTTGCCGCACGAGGCGTGGCGCGAGGACGCGACGCGCTGCGATCGCCGCGACCCATGCGGCGCCCAGCGCTCTCAGAAAAGCACCTTGTACACCAGCGCGATGTTCCGTCCCGGGTTGAGCGCGAACGTCTTGATGCGGCTCGTCGCATCGACGTACTTCTCGTCGAGCGCGTTATCGACGCGCAGCATGACGGAGTTGAGCCCGCTGCCCAGAGCAAGTGTGTAACCCACGCTGAGGTCGAGCAGGTCGTACGCCGGTGTTGCCAGTCCCGCTGGATCTTCCTCAGACACCGATGGCGGCACGCGAGTCTGCTCGAAGGCGTGCCGGTATTCGGCGGATAGCGAATAGCGCGAGTCGTTCCACCGGGCCAGCCCGCCAAGACGCGCGGCGGGCATGAACGGAAGGGGCGTGTTCGATCCCTTGAGCTGGCCGCGAACCATGTCGCCCATGCCGCCCAGTACGAGGTGCGGCGCGACCTCCACCTCGAGGCGGCCCTCCACTCCGCGAAGCGTGGCGTCCGCCTGTGAGATGCGGTTCAGCGGCACGGCAGTCACTCCATCCTCACTATCGACCGTCGTGTCCTTGACGATGTTCGGGGTGATGTAGTTCTGAATGCCATTGAAGAAGCCTGCGAGTTGACCGTTCACCCGTCGGCCTTCGACCCGGAGGATTCCATCGAATCCCTGGTTGACCTCTGCCTCGAGGGTTGGATTCCCGACGTCGTAGGTACCCGCCGCCGCGTGGAATGCGTTCGACGAGAGCTCCTCGACGGACGGTGCGCGGAACGCACGCGCGAAGCTTCCCGCGAGGGTCGCGTGGCCGCCGAGTGGTACGCTCAGTCCCACGCTACCCGAGAACTGATCGAAGGTGCGCTTGCCGACGAAGGCATCGAACTTTTCATCGCCGCCTCCCTTGATGTTGATCTTGTACGCGTCGGCTCGGCCACCGACCTGCAGCTTGGGCACGCGCGCGTCCGGATCGCTCGTCGCCGTGCCGAGCGAGATCTCCTGAAACACGAAGGCGCCGAGGCCGTTGCTGTTGGCCGCCGGCGTGAGCGCCTCCTCGCCGAGTGCGGCGTACTCCTTGAAGATTCCCGACACGCCTGCGGCCCCGTTCATGCGGCCCGCGCGAGTCCGCGCGAGCGCATCGATCGTCTGCGTCTTCAGGTTGAAGCTCGTGTTGGTGGCTCCCGTCGCCTGATCGATCTCGGCGTGCTCATACCACTGGCCGGTGCCGCTCACCCGGAGTGACGTCAGCGCACCCTTGTTGAGGGTGAAGTCGCTTCGGCCAACCAGCTCGTGGCGACGACCGTCAATCTTCGCCACTTCTCCCTCGCCGGAGGGCAAGCCGTAATCGAACTTGTAGCCACGGTAGATGAGGCCTCCGGTCGCTGCGTTCGTCGAGAAGCCGAAACCACCGACACCATTGTAGTTGTGATAGAAGCTGTTGGGGAGCTCGAGGCGACCACCCTGCCGCAGATCGTTGGTATGCCGTGCGCCACCGCGCGCGACGAGCGCAAAACGCTCACCGAGAGGAAGAGTGACGCCCCCAGCAACGGCGGCGCCGGGGGTGGCCGATTCCGTCTGCGCGGCAAGGTATCCGTCGACGTGCGTCGGAATGGACGTGGGTATGTCATTGGAGATGACGTTCACCACGCCACCAAGTGCCTGATTGCCATACAGCAACGACGCGGGTCCCCGCACGATCTCGATGCGCTGCGCGGTGAGCGGATCGATCGAGACACCATGGTCAGGGGCAGCCGACGAAAGGTCGGCCGCGCGATCGCCGTCCTGCAGCACGAGGATGCGCTCGCCCTGAAGTCCGCGGATGACCGGAGCGGTCGCCGCGGGTCCACTGTATCGCACCGAGATGCCGGGCTCCCGGGCGAGGGTCTGGGCCACGGTTCCGCCGAGTTGCCTCGCCAGATCCTGCCCCGACAGCGAGCTGACCGACTGGGGGACGTCGCGTGGATCGCCGCCGGTCACGGTAGCTGTGACCTGCACGTTGGTCAGCTCGACCGCCGCCGCCGAGAGGGTGATGGTCACCCGCACACCGGGTCCGTCGGCGGGGATCACGACGTCCGCGTGGCCTGGTGCAAAGCCGATGCGCAGCGTGGCCAGATGATAGGTGCCCGCGGGGAGTGACACGAAGCGGAACATCCCCTCGTCGTTCGTCGTCGCCGTACGGTTGAGCTGCGCGATGATGACCTGCGCGCTGGCCACCGGATGTCCGGCGGCGTCCTCGACCACACCAGCGAGGTTGGTGGCAATGGACCGCGTCGTGCGATCCGGCGCGCCGGTCATCCCGCTTGCGATGCGCAACGGACTGAGAGCGAGCAGGGCGCCGGTCATCACGATGGCAACCCTGAGCGACAGCATGTGAACGCGAACGAACAACCGCATGGCCTGAATCTCCGAGCTGACGAGAGGACTGAGTACCGCGAATACCAGCGGCGTGCGCACCGGGAAGCGACTCGCATCGTCGGTCACGCCTGACAAACCTCACTTGGAAGAGCGTCTCGCTGCTCAGCGAGAACGCCGTGACGACGGACGTCGGTGGAAGGATCACCGCAGTAGCGCCACGCGTCTTGTGCCAGGTTGCGGTCGTGGCTCGTCCCCATGCGCACGCGCGTGTGAATCGCGTCCAGCACGAACACAACGTGGTGCAATACGCCGACGGCCACGGCGGTGAACATGATCGCATGACCATGACTGAGACGAATGCCATCAGCGCGATGACGCCGGCGAGTGTCGTCCTCGCCGAACTGCACGCCGCGCCAGGTCATCGTGGCGTGGTGCTGCTCGTCTGCATCGGCACGTTCATGACCACACTGGACGCGTCGATCGTGAACATCGGACTGCCGACGATCGCGCGAGCTTTCCACACTCCGGTGAGCGGCGCGATCGAGTGGGTGGTCATCGCCTATCTCGTCGTCATCGCCGCATTGCTCCTAACCTTCGGGCGGATCTCCGACCTGGTGGGCCGCAGGCCGGTGTGGACCGCGGGCCTAGTGGTCTTTGTCGTGGGATCGGCGCTGTGCGGAGCCGCGAGCTCGCTCGAGATCATGATCGGCGCCCGAATCGTGCAAGGTATTGGCGCGGCGCTGATGCTCGCGACGAGCACGGCGATCCTCAGCGACGCGGTCGCGCCGAGGGAGCGCGGTCGTGCGTTCGGGTGGAACGCGGTCGCCGTCGCGTTGGGCGGCACCACGGGGCCTACGTTGGGCGGACTGCTCACCCAGTATCTGAGCTGGCGCTGGATCTTCTACGTCAACATACCGGTCGGCATCGGCGCGATCGCTACATCGCTGCGCATCTTGCCACGGATCATGAGCCGGATGCCCAGGCGCTTCGATCTGACGGGTGCGCTGTTCCTCGCCACCGCACTCACCGCGCTGAACATCGCGATAACGTTTGGCGCGAGATGGGGGTGGCGCTCTGCTCTGCTACTCGGCACCCTGGCGCTCGGCGTCGGGTCGCTCACTGTCGCTGTACTAACCGACCGTGGCAAAACGGACGCGCTCCTCGATCTGGCGCTGCTGCGCCAGCGGGTCTTCGCGTCGGCACTGGCGAGCCTGATGCTCGCTACGGTGGCGCTGTTCGCGGTTGCGTTCCTCTTCCCGTTCTACCTCGAGGATCTGCGAGGCCTTTCGACCGCCCAGTCCGGACGGCTCCTCACGCCCTATCCGCTCACGTACGCCGTCGTCGCCCCGGTCGCTGGAGCGCTGGCGGACCGATTCGGCTCACGCTGGCTGGCACCGGTCGGCCTGGCGATCGCCGCCACAGTGCTCATTCTGCTGGCGCAGCTGGACGCCCACAGCTCGACGTGGAGCATCGCGTGGCGGCTTGCCGCGGGAGGGTTCGGCATGGCGCTGTTCATGACGCCGAACACGCGAGCGGTGATGTCGGCCGCACCGGTGGGCGAAGCGGGCGAAGCGTCGGGGCTGCTCGCGACGGCGCGGATCACCGGCCAGTCGCTGAGCGTGGCCATGGCCGGCGCAGTGCTCACGAGTCTCGGCGCGGCTGCCGCCGGCAGCAGGCTCGTCGCACAGCGCGCGATCGCGGGCCATGGAGCGACGGAGATTCAAGCGCTCGAGGCGACGTTCCTCCACGGCTACCGCGTCGCGCTGTTCACGTGCGCCGCGTTCGCGACGATGGGCGCGCTTGCCGCCCTCGGGCGCGGGCGAGAGCGCTGACGTCCGCGTTTCGCCGGCTTCTCACGGCCGGCGAGCGAGTCACGGTGCTCGAGCCCGCGCGCGCATCATCGCGCGTCCCCCAGCGCGTGCACGATCGTGTCCGCCAGTGCCGCACCCTCGCGCCCTGCGATCACGTGGCCACCATCGCGCCGAATTGGACGAGCCAGGGTGCGGTCCAACAAATGGCAGATCGCATCGTGATCGCGACGGCCGTAGATGCACAGCACGGCCGTGCCGCGCAGACGCTCGATCTCCGGCGCGACGGGCAAATCACCTTCGCGGTGCATAGTCGTCACCAGATCGACGAGATGGAACTCGAATCCCGCCCATTGTGACGGTCCGAGCAATGCCACGAGTGTGATCCGGCGACGCAGGTCCTCAGGCAGACGGGACACCATGAACGGCGCCAGGTCAGCTCCGCGTGAGTAACCGATCACGACGATGCGGCTCCGCCCCCACGCGGTGATGTAGTGGCGCAGGATGCGTCCGAGGTCACGAGAGAGCGCGTCAGGTGAGCGCGCGCTCGCGAGGTAGCGCGGTGAGCTGAGTCCAGCGACGGGAATGCCCTGTGCGGCAAGCGCATTCGAGATCGCGCGGTCCGCAGGGGCCCATCCTCCGTCACCGGTGAGCATCACCGCGAACGTGCTCCCCGCGCCACTGGTGGGGACCTCGATGAGTGGGAGATCGGCGACGCTCGCCGCCTCGCCAGTCGTCGAGCTCGACACCTTCGCGGCTGGTGAAGCGGGCGGCGCTTCCGAGTGATTGCCGCGACATCCGACGAGGCTGGCGGAGCCGAGCACGAAGATGATCCGCCACGTGCGACAGACCGCACGCACGCGAGCGCGCATGGTGCTGATGATGGGCGTCATTTCGCGACCGCCCCCAAAAGGCCACCCGAGACGAGCGCGGTCACGTTCGCGAGAACGCTCGGCAGGGCGAGTCCACCCGGCGAGGCAAGATACCTGGCCCTCCACACGGGATCGAACTTCTCCTTGTAGTGGCGCAAACCCTGAAAGTTGTAGAAGTGCTCTCCCTGGCGATACAGCATGGCACCCATGCGGCTCCAGCGCGGTGAGAGCGCGCGCGCCTCCATGCCGGACAAGGGCGCCATGCCGAGGCCGAACCACTGATAGCCCTGCGCGGTTCCCCAGAGCATGAGCTGCACGAAGAGAAATTCCATCACGCCGCGCGGCGCGCCTGGCTCGTAGCGCATCAGATCGGGGGCCAATTCTTCGCGCGTCGCGCTGAGGCAGACGTTCGCGAACGCCACCACGCGGCCTCCCTGTCGCACCACGGCGACCGGGAATCGGCGGAGGTATGCCTCGTCGAAGGAGCCCAAGGAAAACCCCTTCTCCCGAGTGTGCTTCGCGGCAAGCCACGTGTCCGAGACGCGCTCGAGCTCCGGCAGCACGCCGGCAACGGACTCCCGCGCGATGAGCTCGAAGCTGCACCCCGCACGCTCGAGATCCCGTAGCGTGCGGCGCATCCATCGCCGACGTGTGCCTTCGAGCGTGAAGGCGTGCAAGGGCGCGCGCGCCTCCTCCCCGAGCTTGAAAAGCGTGAGTCCGAGATCGACATACAGACCGAGGTGCTCGGGGCCGACTTCGTAGAACACGGCACGGCCGCCGTGATGGTCGGCCATCTCCTTGAATCGCCACGCGAGCTCCGCACGATCGCACGCCGGACCGACGGGATCGCCCAGAGCGACCCAGCTGCGTCCGGACACGGCGTACATCAGCAGGCCACCGGCTTCGCCGAAGAGGAGTGCCTTGTCACCGAGGGCGCCGAGATAGGCGACTACCTGACCGGATTCGTACGCGATGCGCGTCGCACGATCGAGCTCCTCGGGCGTCGGGCACGGAGGCGCGGGCGATGCGGGCCGCATCAGCCGACTCATAGCGACAGCGACGATGGCTCCGACGGTGCCTACGGTCGCGCGCAGGAAGCGCGGTGCATTGCCCCTGAGCGTGAAGTGCCACCAAAGCTCGTGGGAGTAGGCGATCCGCTTGTACGAGAAGAGGCCGAGCCAGATGCTGCCGGCGACGACGAGCAACACCGCGGCGACCCAGCCGGGTGACAAGGGCTCGCTCGTGAGCGCCGCGCGTCGATAGAAGTGCCGTCGCGAGGCCACAAGCACCGCGAGCACGCCCGTGAGGACCAGCGCCTCCTCCCAGTCCACCCCCTTGAGCAATGACGCAGAGATCCCAGTTGCGAGTGCAATGACGGTGAGATGGTATGCGGCGTCGAGCCGACGCCGCAGCGCGTTCGCGAGAATCAGAAGTCCCACTCCCACCAGGCTGCCGATGAAGTGTGAGACCTCGATGACGCCGAGCGGCAGGATCGTGTCGAGCCACGCAAGGCGGCCATGCACGGCTGGCGTCGCCCCCGAGGCGAGGAGCACGACGCCAGACAGGAAGGTGGCGACGCTGAGGATGTCTGGTGCGACAGCAGGCACCCAACGTCGCGCGACACCGACCACTCGCGATACACCCGCTCGACGCTGATGCAGCTCGTACGCACCGAGCGTGACCGTCGCCGCCGCGAAGGGCGCCAGGTAGTAGATCGCGCGGTAGACGACCAGCGCACCAACCGCCTCACCGGCAGGCACATACGGCCGCACGAGCAGCACGATCGCGGCGTCGAACACGCCTAGTCCACCGGGTGCCTGGCTCAGGATCCCCGCCCACTGGGCAAGCAAGAAGCCACCGAGAAACACGGGGAACGTCAGGCGGTCCGTGAGGGGGAGTAACACGTAGAGCACCGCGCCCGCGAGCGTCCAGTCGGCCGCGGCCACGGCGAGTTGACCACATGCGAGCGCCGATCCGGGCATCCTCACCCGCCAGCCACGAATGCGGAGCGGTCGTCGCGCCGTCACGTTCGCGACGACGTACGCGACGACGAGCGCGAGGAGCGCAATGCCAATCGCGCGGGGTGCGATCGCCGGCACGACGTCGGGAGGCAACGGGAGCTTGGCCCCGAGCGCGAGCACCACACCGCCGGTGGTGACCATACCGACGACGCTGGTGCACAGAAGGAAGGCGATGCCTCGCGCAATTTCCGGAGCCGAGAGTCCCCACGCCGACCAGAAGCGATAGCGGATCGAACCGCCCGTGAGCGCAGTGAAGCTCAGCGTATGGCTCACGGCGTACCCGAGCGTGGACGCGAATGCGACGCGCCGCAGCGGCAGCCGGCGTTGGAGATAGCGCAGCGCGAGCACGTCGTAGCCCGGCAGGACGGAGAAGTCGAGCGCAGTGAGCAAAAGCGCGGCGACGACGCGCCACCCCTCGATGGCCGCGGCACTGCGGGCGACATCGTGGTAGTGATAGGTGCGCAGCTCACGGTGCAGCACCGCGAGCGCCACCGATGCGGCGCCAAGGGCGACCAAGGGAGGAAGCCACCGGAGGACTCGCGCGAGCATGCTGCGTCTCATCATGAACGGTCCCGTCCTGGCGCGCTCATGCCATCAGTTGCGTGTAGCCGACGCTCGGACGGCTGGATGGTCCGGTCGCGACGTCGCGGATGCTGACGGAGTCCGCGACAGGTGCGGTAAGCGGAAGCCAGAGCGTGCAAACTGCGCCGAACCCGTCCTCAGCGCCCATGGTGATCTCGCCACCGAGCGCGCGCGCCACGCGGCGACTCATCGCCAGACCAACCCCCGCACCCGGCGCGACCGCATGCGCGCCGGGCATGCGAAAGAACTCCTCGAAGATCTGCTGGCGAAATGCGGCGGGAACTCCGGGGCCGGTGTCGGCCACCTCGACGGCGATCCACGGACCCGAAGGCAAGTCACCGGAGGGCGAACGGATCGTGGCCCGCAGGCGGACGTGTCCACCTCTCGGGGTATACTTGATCGCGTTCGAGAGGAGATTGCCGACCACGTGCGACACGTACGAGGGGTCGGTCTCGATTGGAGGGAGGTCAGGAGAAAGATCAGTTCCCAGGGCCAGCCCGGCGCCCTCTGCCTTCGCACCGTAATCGGAAGCGCATTCGGCGAGGAGCTGGCCGAGGTCCACGCGCCGTCGGCTCACGGGAAGCGTGCCTGCGTCGGCGCGCGCAATCTCGAGCGTATCGGAGACCGCCGTGATCGCCTGATCGATGAGGCGCCCGATCCGCGTCACGTGATCCCGCTGCACGACCGTCAGCGATCCGACGATCTCGTCGCGCAACAGCGCGGCGAATCCCGTTGCCGCCCAGAGGGTGTTCTTCAGGTCGTGCGTCAACCCGCGCAGCAGGGCCACCTTCTGCTCGGCGGCGCGGACGAGCGCCATCCGGTTCCGCTCCGCCTCGTCGGCGAGCGTGGCCATCCGCCGTCCAACCCGATAGACCGCGACGACGATGCCGAGAAGGAGCGGGACCAGCACGGTTGGCAGCAGCATGTCCAACGCTTCGAGCGACTGGACCTGCGCGCTCTCGCGAGCCTCACGTACGGCGAGCGCGCTGTCGAGCTGCACCGCGGCGGCGAACAGCGAACTCACACGTGCGGCGTCCTGGGCGCCGGCCGTCGTGGGCGCGCGTGCGTCGTCGTCGCGGGTGCGCTCGGAATGTGGACCCAGGTCCGTCCGCTCCTGCGCCGCATACCATCCCGCGCTCACGTCGAGGAGCCGACGAGCGTTGCGCGCGACGGCGGCATCGGGGCCCACGGAGAGTGCTTCGAGCGTCTCGTACCACGCGCCATCCCTTGGAATCCGCTCGCCGAGCAGGCGCGAGAGGGCAGGCTCGCGGCGCGACGCCACGTCGAGGAGCAACTGCAGCTCGGCCTGGTGAACGAGACGGCGTGATCGCGCCGTCGTGGAGATCAACTCGTGCCGGACTCGGGCCAGTCGATGGCTCACGACCAGCGGCACCGCGACGAGCGCCGTGAGGGCCAGCAGCGCGACGATGAGCGGAGTGAGATTCGGCCCTGGGTGGGGCAGCGATGCCGAGGCGACCAGCACGGACGTGTGTGGATCACCCGGGGCTTCGGAGGCGTGACGACCGAATGCGATGAAGCGCATGTTGTGTCGGGTGGATGGCCACACGGACCAGGGTGGCCGCGACCAGGAGCAAGTGCGGACGGAGACGTCTTCCGACGGAAACATGCATGCTGGCCGACGCGCGAAGCTTGTACCGGATTGTCACCGGAAGCTCACCGCGCGGCGGTGGGTACGGGTCCGGTGAGCGCGCGCACGATGTCGCGCGTGATCTCGTCTTGTAGCGCGAACAGGTCTCGAGCTGGCCGTTCGTACGTCGCGGACCACCGTGCGAGCCCATCACCGGCGCTCGTGAGCTGCGTGGTGATCCGCAAGCGAGCACCCGAGCGCTCCACCGTGCCCTCGAGCACGCGGCTCACCTGCAGTGAATCGGCGATCGCGATCACAGTGAGATGACGTGCCTCGAGGGCAGCTGCCGAGGTACGCGACGCGATGCGCAGCATCGGCAGGGTTCCGAGCACGCTCGTGAGCTCATCAGCGAGCCCGTTGGCGAACGCTCGCTCGACCGAATCATCCGCGACGGTCGCGAACGGAAGCACGGCGATGGCGTTGGGCGGCGGATTAACGATTGACCGCCCGGCACCCGACGTCACGACGGTCGGCCGACTTGCTACCGCCGCGGTATGCCTGAAAAACGTCCAGAGAGGAAGTGCCGCGCTCGCGGCGAAGATCGCCGCTGCGGCAGCGAGCGGCACCCACCGCATCCGGGACCATCGACCGGACCCCTCGACTACGGCGTCCTCGCCGACGCCAGCCTCGGGACGCGCCGAAGTCATCGGGCGCTCCGTCGCGCCGGTCGCGTCCTCCAGCACTCGCAGCACCTCGTCCGCGCTCTGCGGTCGATCGGCAGGACGCTTCTCCAGAAGGCGTGTGACGAGCTGCGCCAGCCAGGGGGGCGTCCCCGGGCGCCGGATCGCGAGGGGCGGTGGCTCCTCAGTGCGATGCGCGGCGAGGAGCGCCCGGGTGGCGCGCTGCACGAACGGCGGTTGTCCGGTCAGCATCTCGTACGCGACAACCCCAAGCGAGTAGAGATCGGTGCGATGATCGATTGCGGGATCGGCCGCCGCCTGCTCCGGCGACACGTACGCCGGTGTGCCGACCGCGATCCCCGTGGCCGTGACGTGTTGCTCCATTTGACACTCAACCGGTGATCGAACGCGGTCAGGGGGAGGCACGTCGCTTTTCCGCCGCTCACCGCCGCCACCACGCCTCGCAGCGACCGAGAGTGCCTTTGCGATGCCGAAGTCGGTGAGCAGCGCCGTGCCTTGCACGAGCAGCACGTTCTCCGGCTTGAGATCCCGATGCACGACTCCGTGCGCGTGCGCGTAGGCGAGCGCTCTCGCGAGGTCGCGTACGATCGACACGACCTCCGGGGTCGTGAGCTCGCCGTCACGCCCGAGCCGCGCGTGCAGTGACTCGCCCTCGACGAAGGGCATCGTGTAATACAGGATTCCACGTCCTTCGGCCGCGGCGAGGAGCGGGACGATGTTCGGGTGCGTCAGCCGAGCAGCGAGTCTGATCTCACGTCGGAAGCGCGCCACGTTCACCGTCGCGCTGAGCTCCTCGGGCAGCACCTTGAGCACGACGCGGCGGTCGAGGGCCGTCTCCATGGCGAGAAAGAGATGCGCGCTCGCACCGGTCGCGATCTGACGCTCGATCGCGTACGCCGTGCCGACCAGCGCCTGAATCTCTTCGCGGAGCACGGGCGCCGCACGCGCCACCGGCGACTGGTATTGGGTCATGCACCCAGCCCAGGCCCCAGGGAATGGGGCGACGCGATGACGCGTGCGACGGGGAAGCGCATCTCACGTGCTCGCGTTCGGAAGCTTCTTGAGCACCGCGGAGAGCGTCTTCTCGAGCTGCTTCTCGTACTTGGCCGGATCGTTCGCGACGGGGGCCGTTCCCTGACCGCGCCATACGAGCTGGTTGGTCTTCGCGTCGACGATGTCGACGATGACCGAGCCCTGGGTGTACTCCTTCACCTCGACGATGGGACTACCATACCACGGCCATGCCCAGTAGGCGCGTCCCCAGTAGCGGTAGCGATACAGCGGCTCGGGCTGCCAGTACGTCGTATCCATCTTCTCCCGCGTACCAGCGTAGTAGGCGACGACGAAATCAGGGTGGTCTCGGTTCAGCGCGTAGCCCTTTCCTTCGAGGCCACGCGTGAGGTCGCTCCGCAGCTCGCGATTCGTGATCGAGTTGTCGAGCATCGGGTCATTCGCCGCGAGAGCTGGTGCGTCGGCGCGGCGCTGGGGCGGCGCGAGAACGCGGAAGGTCTTCAGGTGCGATAGATGCGCGTCGGGGGCGACCGACGTGCGGACGCGGACGTCAGGTGCGCACGCCGCGAGACCAAGGGCGGCGGTGGTGATCAGCAGGATGGAGCGCATGGATACCTCCTCACTCGTGAGATGATGTTTGTGCGGCGGGCCGCGTCGCCGAATCTTTCATGGCCACGCGGCCCGGTCGTGACCGACGTTGTTGAACGAGATTGCCACCGATCGTCCACCGGTCGGCGTGGACCGCGTGCCGATCTCGCGACGGTGGACGGTGACCGACGGTCGCAGCGAATCAGGCGCCGAGAAAGCGCGCGTGGACGTATTCGCCCATACGAGCGTTGTAGACCAAGTACCAGCCCGAATGGTCCGGATCGAGGTAGACGACGAAGTCGTCGCACGTCCAACACCAGGGTGCCGTCGTGGCCCATTCCCAATCGGCGATCGCGAAGCGTCCACCCGGCAGCCAGATCTGACGCGCGCCGAGCTCGACGCGGTTGACGCGGTAGACGTGCTCAGGGCCAATAAGCGCGAAGCGGCCGAACTCGAAGGGATGGGCGAGGCGGAAGCGCGCGTCACTGGACGCGGCGTGGCCATACCAGTGTCCGTCGCGGACGTACGGTACGGCGACACGCGGTCGGCCGGGTTCGAACATCGGACCGGCGCGGCCGGGTGCGCGCGCGATCGGGGCACGCGGGATCGCGAGCCCGACGCCGCCCCGGTGCTGGGCCGAGAGCTGCATCGGAAGCGCACCGGCGACGAGCGCGGTGCAGAGTAGGATGGCAAGGTGTCTACGCATAACTGCTCCATGGGCGCCGAAGCGCCGAGTCGAGGTTGATTTGGCGTTGCATCGGAGTACGCGGCGTGAACGGGGTGCTCAGTTCCGAGGAACTCTGAGACCCAGATGCTCCCCCTGTCGCACCTGCATCGTGGTGCTGCCGAGGTCCTCGCCTCCCTCCGGGTGCACGAAAATCTGGATCGACTCGCCGGGCCCCACGACCGACTTGGGGAAGCGCAGGGTCGCGCGACTCTTCGCGGACACCTCGCCGAGCCGCACGTCGAACTCCCCATGCTCGGCGAAGACGGTCACCGGAACGGCGCGGGGATTGTCGACGGTGATCGTGGCGTCCGCCATCTCCTCAGGGGGAATCACGGCCCGCATGTGGTGCACGTTCTGCGCGAAGCCACCGTTCGGCGGGACGATCATTCCGATCCGGGCAGGCGGACGGAGCTCGAACTCCTGAGACGCGAGGTCTTCGGCTGCTCCCTCGGGGTGAGCGAACAACCGCACGGTCTCATGACCAACGAGGGCCGTAGGAATGGGCAGTCTCCGGGTGCGGAGCGCCGGAACGACACCGAGACGCCGATCGAACCGCCCGTATTCCAGATAGATCGTGACGGGACCCGAGCGGTCGTTCTGCACGGTGACGGTGTTGGCGGCAGTGTCGGGGCGCCCTGCGAGGCGCGCCGTCTGGGCCTGCGCCGGTGCGATCCGCGCGAGCGTCGTCAGGCCGAGTAGGAGCATCGCTGTCTTGGTCTTCATGGTTTCCTCGAGAGAATTGGCCGGTGTCGGCGAGTTACCGCCGCGCGCCAGACGCCATCGTCTGCGCAGTCCGGCGTTGCCCGATGATGGCGGCGTTCTCCGGGCGGGTCTTGTTTGGGGTTGCCCTCGCTCCACGCGCTGGTCATCGCGAACGACACGGCGTCGGAGTGTACGCCGGGAGTCGCCGAGGCTGCGACGCGCAATCCGGTTCCACAACGCGGCGCAAGCGCCTCGACCGGGCGCGTTCAATGTTGGGCGAGGCCGCACGGTGCGGTCCATCTTCGCCCGGAGGTTGCATGCGTCTGACCCGAGTCTCGACCATTGCACTAGTCGTTGTGGTCGGGTGCATGCCGCGCACTCCATACATCGATGGTATGGCGGCCGCGCCAGCCGCGCCGAACAGGCTGTGGCGTGCACCCCAAACCGCCCGTGCAGCCGACTCGTTGGGCGCATCGCCGGCCATCCCGTCGGACATCGCCACTCGAGCGAACACGCTGACGCTCGCCGACGCCGTCGAACTCTCGCTGCGCAACAACCCCGCAACGCGCGTGAGTTGGGCGCAGGCACGTGCGACTGCCGATGCATACGCGATCGCGCGCACCACCTATGTCCCCACGGTAAACGGCGTGATCAGCGACGGGCGCTCGGACCCGCCCGGAGGGGGCGAGACGGCTGGAGGACTGCGCACCTCGTATGGCGCATCGCTCAGCCTCGCCTACCTCCTGTTCGACTTCGGGGGGCGGAGCGGGACAGTCGCGAGCGCGCGCAACGCCGCCTTCGCGGACGCGTACACCCACAATCGCGTAGTCCAGACCACAGTGCTCCAAGTGGAACAGGGCTACTTCGGTTACGTTGGCGCTCGTGCACTGCTCGAGGCCCAGCGTGTCGCGGTGCGAGAGGCACAAGCGAGCTACGATGCAGCACGAGCTAGAGACTCCGCAGGGCTGGCCACGATCGCGGACGTGCTCCAGGCGCGGACGGCGCTCGCACAGGCCCGGCTTCAGCTTCAGTCGACCGAAGCACAACTACAGACGGCGCGTGGTGCGCTCGCACTGGCGCTCGGCGTGCCGCCCACGTCGGCGTGGGACGTCGCAGACGGGCCGCGTGACGTGTGCGTCAGTGTCATCGCTGCGAGCGTCGACGCGCTCATCGACGTGGCGCTGAGCGCGCGACCGGATCTACAGGCCGCTCGCGCGACGGCGGCCGCGGCGCGGTCGGACGTTCGCGTGGCGCGCAGCGCGATGCTCCCGTCGCTCGCCCTCTCCGCTGGGGACGGCTACACGCATTCGACGCTCGGCGCGCTCACTGGACGCAACTACACGGTATCAGTAGCCGTCCAGATCCCGCTCATCGACGGCGGTGGGAAGGCCAACGGGGTGGCGCGCGCCCGCGCACTCGCCGACGCGGCGGCAGCGCAGGCGGCCGTCCAGCGTCAGACCGTGATCTATGACGTCTACACTGCGTACTACGACCTCAAGACGGCGGCCCAACAGGTGGAGACGAGCGATGAGCTGCTCACCAGCGCGACCGCGTCGATGCGCGCAGCGCGAGCGCGCTACACCAGCGGTGTCGGGAGCATCATCGACCTGATCACCGCGCAGGCTGCACTGGCCAATGCCGGCGCCCAGCAGGCGCAATCACGTTGGCTCTGGGCGCAGGCGCTCGCGCGACTGGCCTATACCTCCGGCACGCTCGACACGAGCGGCCGATCGGCCCTGGCCGTCCAGCGGGACGCAGTGCCGCCGAGTCCGCGCTAGCGTCATCAATTCTCGCGACCGACGTGGAGACCATCATGCCGAGTGTCCGCTGGAATCGTTTCGCCAAATCGATTGCCGCCCTATGCGCGGTGGGTCTCGCGGCATGCTCGAAGCAGCCGGCAGTGCAGCCGGCGCCACCGGTGCCGGTGACGGTCGCTCCGGTGGTGCACGGAAGTGCACCGAACGTGGTGACCGCGAGCGGCACGGTCGAGCCGATGCAGACCGCGAGCGTCGCGGCCCAGGTCAGCGGGCTCGTGACGAGTGTCGCGTTCCGAGAGGGCGACATGGTTCGACGCGGCCAGGTGCTGTTTCGCGTCGACCCGCGCCCGTACGCCGCGACGTTCGCGCAAGCGCAGGCCGCTCGCGCGCGCGATCAGGCACAGGCGGCGAGCGCGCGCCGCGACGCGGACCGCTACGCTGCGCTAGTGAAGAACGACTACGTCACGAAGAGCCAGGCCGACGGACAGAGCGCGACGGCGGCGGCGCTCGCGGCGACGGTGAACGCCGACCGCGCCGCGATCCAGAAGGCGCGGCTCGACCTCGACAACACCGTGATCCGGGCGCCGATCTCCGGTCGGACCGGCCGTCTCCTGGTCCACGAAGGAAACTTGGTGCAGGGCAGCCCTGCACAGCCCCTCGTGGTCATCAACCAGCTCGATCCGATTCTCGTGCGGTTCGATCTGCCCGCCGCGGAGTTCCCCGACGTGCAGCGGTACAGCCGCGCTGGGACACTCCCCGTGCACGTCGTTCCCATGGACGGAGGCGTCGACACGGTGCGTGGCCGACTGACCTTCATCGACAACGCGATCGACACCACCACGGGAACCCTGGAGCTCAAGGGACAGTTCGCGAACGCGAGTGGGCAGCTCTGGGCCGGACAGTTCGTCCAGGTGAGCCTCCAGCTCGATGTGCAGCCGGATGCGCTCCTCATTCCGGCGACTGCGGTGCAGACCGGGCAGCACGGGCCGTACGTGTTCGTCGTCGGCGCCAACGGCCGTGCCGCCATGCGCAACATCGCTACGGGCCAGACGATTGGGTCGGCCATCGTGGTCACCAACGGCCTGACTGCGGGCGAGCGTGTCGTCACCGACGGGCAATCACGACTCGGTCCCGGCACGCAGGTGCGGATCGCGGGGGAGGCCAACCCGCAGCGGATCGCGGCGGAGACCACACCATGAGCCTCAGCGCGCCGTTCATTCGGCGGCCGGTCGCGACCACGCTCGTCATGGTCGCCTTCCTGGTGTTCGGCTGGCTCGCCTATCAGCGGCTGCCAGTGAGCGACTTGCCCACCGTGGACTATCCGGTGATCACAGTGAGCGCGAGCCTTCCTGGGGCCAACCCGGAAACGATGGCCGCTGCGGTGGCGACGCCGCTCGAGCAGCAGTTCTCTACGATCGCCGGCATCGACCAGATGACGTCATCGAGCACGCTCGGCTCGACGAGCATCGTCCTCCAGTTCGCGCTGGATCGCGACATCGACGCGGCCGCCCAGGACGTGCAGGCGGCGATCTCGAAGACGCTGCGCTCGCTCCCACAGGGCATCATTCCTCCTTCCTATCAGCGCTCCAACCCCGCCGCCGCGCCGATCCTCTATCTCGCGCTGACGTCCGACCAGCTCTCCCTCTCCAAGCTCGACGAGTATGGAGAGACGTTGATCGGCCAGCGTCTCTCGATGGTGGACGGCGTGGCGCAGGTGGTGGTCTTCGGGTCGCAGAAGTACGCCGTCCGAGTGCAGGTGGACCCGCGCGCGCTCGCCGGTCGCGGCATCGGCATCGACGAGGTCGCGAGCGCGATCAGCACCCAGAACGTCAGCCAGCCCACCGGGACACTCTGGGGTCCCTCGAAGGCGGTGACGCTACAGGCGACTGGCCAACTCACGAACGCGGCAGAGTTCCGCCGCGTCGTCGTGAAGTGGGTCGACGGCGCCCCAGTGCACCTAGGGGAGCTCGGACGCGTCCTCGACGACGTGCAGAGCAACAAGGTGGCGGCCTGGATCGGCGGCACCCCCGGGGTGGTGCTGGCCGTCCAGCGCCAACCGGGCACCAACACCGTCCAGGTCGTGAACGACGTGCGGGCGGCGATCGCTCAGCTCGCGCCACAGATTCCGCAGAGTGTCAAGCTCCAGGTCGTCTACGATCGCTCGCAGCAGATCGAGGCGTCCGTGCACGACGTCAAGTCCACGCTGGTCCTGACGATCGGTCTCGTCGTCCTCGTCATCTTCGTGTTCCTGCGGAACCTTTCGGCCACGACCATCCCGGCGGTCGCGCTGCCGCTCTCCATCGTCGGGACGTTCGCTGTGATGTCGGTGCTCGGCTTCAGCCTCGACAACCTGTCCCTCATGGCGCTGACGCTTTCGACCGGCTTCGTCGTCGACGACGCCATTGTGATGCTCGAGAACGTCGTCCGACATCTCGAGATGGGGAAGCCACGGCTGCAGGCGGCGCTCGACGGCGCGGCGGAAGTCGGGTTCACGATCCTCTCGATGACGCTGTCACTGGTCGCGGTGTTCATCCCCCTCTTGTTCATGCCAGGGGTAATCGGGCGGTTGTTCCACGAGTTCTCCGTCACGATCGGTGCGGCAATCCTCGTCTCGGCCGTCGTCTCGCTGACGCTGACGCCGATGCTCGCCAGCCGCTTTCTTCACAGCGGAAGCGAGACGACACCTGGTCGCATGTCACAGTCGGTGGAACACGCATTCGATCGTGTGCGGGATGGGTACGAGCGGACGCTGCATTGGGTCATGGATCATCGGACGATCACGCTCGCGTTCTCCGCACTCACGCTCCTGCTCACGGTGCTCCTCTTCCAGCGCGTCGAGAAGGGGTTCATTCCCACCGACGACACTGGGCAGATCTCCGGGTCGACCCTGGCCGCGCAGGGTTCATCGTTCGATGCCATGGTGCGCTATCACCAACAGCTCTCCGCGATCCTCGCCCGCGACACGAATCTCGTGACCTTCATCTCTTCGGTCGGGTCGGGCGGGCGCAACGGCACGACCAATCAGGGCACGTTCTTGCTGACGCTCAAGCCGAGTGGCCATCGCTTGCCCGCAGACCGGGTGATCGCCGAGCTGCGGCCCAAGCTCGCCCAGGTGCCCGGGGTCACGACGTTCCTGCAGATGCCGCCGGCGATTCAGCTCGGCGGGCAGAGCACCCAGAACCCCTACCAGCTCCAGCTCACGAGCCCCGATCTGACGACGCTCTACGCCGCGGCGCAGCGACTCGAGCAGCAGATGCACTCGCTGTCAGCACTCTCGAGCGTCGTGAGCAACCTTCAAGTCGCGAACCCACAGGTCCTGGTGCAGATCGATCGCGACCGAGCCGCAGCCGCGGGTGTGACGGTGTCGCAGATCGAGAGCGCACTCTACGACGCCTACGGCTCCGCGCAGGCCTCCACGATCTACACTCCGGCGAACCAGTACTGGGTTGTGCTCGAGCTGCTCCCGGAGTTCCAGCGCGATGCCAGCGCTCTCGGGATGCTGTATGTCCGGTCGGGAGGCGGAACGCTCGTGCCGCTCTCCTCGGTCGCCACGCTCACGCCGACGGTCGGGCCGCTCAGCGTGAATCACGCGGGCCAGCAGCCCGCGGTGACCATCTCGTTCGACACGCGCCCGGGAGTGTCGCTCGGAACCGCGACCGCACAGATCGACTCGCTCGCCCGAGGCGTGCTGCCGGGCGGCATCACGACGGCGTACACCGGCAACGCGCAGGGATTCCAGTCGGCGCAGGGCAGCCTGCTCGCACTGCTCCTGGTCGCGGTCTTCGTGATCTATCTCGTGCTGGGAATCCTGTACGAAAGCTTCGTGCACCCGCTCACGATCCTCACCGGCCTCCCGTTCGCGGCGTTCGGCGCGCTGCTCACCCTCTATGTGCTGCATATCGAGCTGGACGTGTACGGCTACGTCGGCCTCCTCCTGCTCGTCGGCATCGTGAAGAAGAATGCGATCATGATGATCGACTTCGCGGTGGAGCGGGAGCGCACGCAGCGCGTGCCGGCGGCGACGGCGATCGTCGAGGCGGCGACGGTGCGCTTCAGGCCCATCATGATGACTACGTTCGCCGCGCTCATCGGAGCGCTGCCGATCGCGTTGGGCATCGGGGCAGGCGCCGCTACGCGTCGTCCGCTCGGGCTCGTGGTGGTCGGCGGGCTGGCCTTCTCGCAGCTGGTCACGTTGTACGTGACCCCCGTGTTCTACAGCTATTTCGATGAGGCGCCGCGGCGAGTCACGGCATGGTGGCAGCGCCGCCGGCCACGGTTCGGGCGGTCGGAATTGCCCCGCGTGGGCTGACCTGCCCCACACGCGAACTGGTCAGCGTAGCGCCGGAAGCATGATGGTCGACAGGAATCGGCGGGCGCGGTTGATCCGGCTCTTCACTGTGCCCAGGCAGCAGCCGACGATGTCGGCGATCTCCTCGTAGCTCTTCCCCTCCAGCTCGCGGAGGATGAAGACCTGCCGCTGATGAGGCGGGAGTCGCTCGATCGAAACCTCGACGAGCGCCTGGAGCCGCCGCTCGTGAAACAGATCATCCGGCCGAAACCGCGTATCCTCGAGCTCCGGCGTGCCCTGGTTCTGCCACCTCTGCGTGACGATCGGAAGTAGGATCGGTCTGCGCGCTCCCCGTCTGAGCTCGTTTTTCGCGAGGTTGGAAGCGATCACGAAGATCCAGGTCGAGAATTTCTTCGAGTGATCGAAGTGGTGCGCGTGACGATACACGCGGATGAACGCCTCCTGCACCAGGTCTTCTGACCGCTCCCGGTCTCCGATCATGCGGTAGACGAAGCTCAGAAGCCGCGTCTGATAGCGTTCGATCAGCTCCGCGAACGCGCGCTCCTCGCCCGCGACGTAGGCGCGCACCAGATCGGAGTCGTCCAGGCTGCGCAGCCGCTCCCGGACGATGACGCCCGATGAATGTGCGACCTGCTGCTTCCGCGCGGCGTCGGCCAAGTTGAGCTCCGGCTAGCGTCTCGGCAGCGAGGACAGCTCGCGGCACGAGGCGGTCGTGTGAATGCGATGGTCGTACGGTGGCGCTGGAAAGATGAGAGCATGACCGATGACGATCTTGGATCGCGTTGCGGTCGTCGCTTGTTCGGCGAGTTGCGAGGTCCGCCGGATGACGACAGCGCCGATCCGGACTCGATGCAGACGAGCATCGTCTCGGCCCCACTCACGCAAGCGTCCAGGCAATCAGCATGCAGACGGCCGTCATGACGACGAGCGCCGTGCCGAAGCATGCGTCGGCGATGCGCTCCAGCCTCCGCCGCCGATGCGTCGTGCGCGAGCGAAGGCTGGCGTATGCGAACATGCAGGCGGCGAGGAACAGCATCGCGTCCACCGACAACACGTTGTCGGCGATGCTGTCGATCGGCTTCAGCTGAGCGATGATGCGAAACAGGCCGATCACGGTGAGACATAGTCCCACCAGTTGGGCGGACACGCTGAAGATGTGGACGTTCAGCTCGCGCTCGGTCTCGCTATCGAATTCGGGTGTCATGGAGTGTCGCGACGAGGCGCGACCGCCCCGGTGCGCGCCACGTCGCAGGCCGGACACGCTACGGAGCGGTCATCTGTCGAATCTGACGTGCCGGATCGCCGGCATCTTGACGCTCGTTGCGTTCCGGCTGTTGTCGATTCCACTCGGCCCGGCGGAACACCCCACGAACTACCACGATCGGGGAATTGCGCCGGTGCCGGCCGATGCATTCGTTCCAGGGAGCGCAGTGACCGCTCGATCCTCGGCTACCATCCGGAGTTCCGCGTGGGCAAGGTTCCCCCGATTCGAGTACTTGCGGCCGACGACCACCCGATGGTGCGCGCCGGGCTTGCCGCAGTGATCGGCGCCGAGCCCGATATGTCCTTCGTCGGCGAGGCGGCGACCGGGAGTGAAGCCGTGTCACTTTACCGGCAGCACCGCCCCGACGTCGTTCTGATGGATCTGCGCATGCCCGGGATGGACGGGCTCGCCGCAACGCGGCAGATCCTCGGAGAGTTCCCGGGGGCGCGCATCGTGGTGCTCACGACCTACGACGGGGACGAGGACATCCATCGCGCCCTCGAGGCCGGGGCCAAGGGATACCTTCTCAAGGACATGCTCCGCACCGCCGTGCTCAACACGATCCGCGCGGTCCATCGGGGACAGAAAGTGATCCCACCCGAAGTCGCCGCGCGCCTGGCGGAGTTCGTGCCGCGCATCCAGCTCTCCGAACGGGAGCTGGAGGTACTCGCCCTCACCGCCAAAGGGCTCAGCAACAAGGAGATCGCACGCGTCCTCGGGCGCGCCGAAGAGACCGTCAAGGTCCACCTCAAGAACATCTTCGAGAAGCTGGGCGTCGACGATCGTACGGAAGCGGTGACGACGGCGCTGCAGCGCGGGATTCTGCACACCGACTGAGCACGCCGCCGTGCAGGGCCCGTGGCCACGCATTCAAGCGAGGCTTCATCCGCAACGCCCAGTCGGCGACGGTCGGGCAACGCGGTGCAAGAACCTCCGAGGGCGCGGGGCAATGTTCTTCGTGCAGCGCCGAGGCGCTCGAGTCGCAACGACCAACAGCGGCGGAGCGATCCGCGGAGGGCGCGGCGACCCGCGATGCACCGCGCACGCGTGCTCACGAAGGAGGGATCGATGTCGGGATGGCCACGTACGCGAAATGCTCTATTGCGTCTGGCATCGGCGGGCGCCGTGGGCGCCGCGGCCCTGACGATGCGCTCCCCGGATTCGACGCGTAGCCAGCCCGTGACCGTGATGGCCTCCGGCGGCGCGGTCGACGGCAACCTCGACGACGTGAGCCGCGCGCTCGCCACAGTGGCAGCGAGAGTGAAGCCAAGCGTTGTCTTCATCACGTCGAGGGTGCTCGTGCCACTCGCCGCCGGGTCGGACATCGAGTCCTTCCCATCGAATCTGCCGCCCGAGATCGCGCCGTTCTTCCGCAATGCACCACGGCGCCCGGACGGTGTACCCGGTCGATCTCCACGCGCCGAGATGATGAGCGCCGGATCAGGCTTCGTCGTGTCGTCCGATGGCTACATCCTGACCAACGCGCACGTGATCGCCGGGGCGCGCCAAGTGACGGTGCGACTCCTCGACCGCCGAGAGTTCCGAGCGCAGGTGGTCGGCACCGATCCCGCCACCGATGTCGCCGTGCTCAAGGTCGAGGCACGTGGACTCACGCCGCTCCCCTTCGGCAACAGTGATTCGCTCGAGGTGGGAGAGCTGGTGCTCGCCGTCGGGAATCCGCTCGGCGAGAGTCTCACCTTCTCGGTGACGTCGGGCATCGTGAGCGCCAAGGGCCGCGTGCTGGATCTGCCTAGCCAGAGCTCGCGGAGCATCCAGGACTTCATTCAGACCGACGCCGCCATCAACGCCGGGAACTCGGGCGGGCCGCTCGTCAACACACACGGCGAGATGGTCGGGATCAATGCAGCACTCGCGAGCCCCACAGGCTCGTACGCAGGTTACGGTTTCGCAGTGCCGGCCAATCTCGCACGGCGCGTCATGCAGCAGCTCGTCTCGAGCGGACACGTCGCGCGCGCCGCGCTCGGCATCGCCGTTCACGACGCATCCGCCGAGGATGCATCGTACGTGGCGCTTTCGGAGATCCGAGGGGTGCTCGTTGAGGACATGGGAGACGCCGATGGGCCGGCCCGCCGTGCCGGGCTCCGGGCGGGCGACGTCATCATCGCCGCTGACGGGCAGCGGATCGATCACGTCGCGCAGCTCCAGGAGGCGACGGCGTTTCGAACCCCGGGCGACGTGATCGCCCTACAGGTTGCCCGGAAGGGCGGATCTCGCGCCACGGTTCATGTTCCACTGGTGCCAGCGTTGGAGGACTCGACCGCGAACGATCGCGACGATGACACGGACGGTCGCAACGACGACGATGAGGAGAGCGGTGCTGCTCGCGTGGGCGCGCGCGTATCGTCACTCCTCATCCGCGTAGCTTCCGTGGACGCCGATGTGAGGCGAGTCCTGGCGTTACCGCCCGACGTTCGCGGGGTCGTGGTGCTGACCGTGTCGCCGATGGGTCCCGCGGCCGACCGTCTCGCGGGGCTCCGTGACGGACCGGATGTGATCCTCTCCGTGGAAGACAAACCCGTGCAATCCACCGCAGGACTGCGCGATGCGCTCGACGCCGTGCGCCCGGGTGAGGTCGTGACGCTGCTCGTGTACAACGCGATCTCGCGCACGCGACGCGTGGAACGTGTGCGCACCGCGACAAGCGCGACGGACTGACGCCATGCCCGTCGCGCGCACGAGATCTGGTGCGATCGGCCGGCCACCCGGGCAGACGCACTTCCCGCTACAACCTCATCCAAGACCGGGCGGTCGGTCCCTCACATGTTCGTGGCGCCGCGTCAGGCGGCGAATGTCTCGCATACGAACATACGGGAGAAGTGACATGACCAATCAGATCGACACGGACGTGGAGCACGCAAGGAGTGCGCACGAGGTCGCGCCGCCGTCGGCCGGCACGACGCTCGTGGCCATCTTCGCCACCCACACCGCTGCGGAGACAGCCATCACGGAGCTCGGTACCGCGGGAATCCCCCTGTGGCAGCTCTCGATCATCGGCAAGGACTATCGGACGGAGGAGCATCCGGTAGGGTTCTACAACGTTGGGGACCGGGTGCGCGTCTGGGGAGCGCGCGGCGCGTTCTGGGGCGCCCTCATCGGTCTGCTCGTGAGCCCGGCCTTCTTCATACTTCCCCTCGTAGGCCACATCGTCGTGTTCGGCCCGCTCACGAGTGCGCTCGTCGGCACCCTGGAGGGTGCCACCGTCGGGGGCGGGGTGAGCGCGCTCGCCGGCGCGCTCGCGAGCGTCGGCGTGCCGCGCGACTCGATCGTCCGCTATGAGGCCGCCATCAAGGCCGACCAGTTCGTGGTGATCGTCCATCGAGCCGACGAGCGCGAGGCGGAGATCGCCGAGCGGGTGCTGCGGGAGAGCGCTCAGTCGGTCGATCGGACGTGAGCTGCGGCTAGCTCGGCCGAGGCGGTACTAGCGCAAATCGGCGCGGCTCGCCAACCTCAACGGCGAGTCGCTCCGGTGCGCCTCAAACCACCCTCAAGCCCGACGCTGCGTACGCGCTGCCGTATCCTCCGGCGTCGCACTCGTGGTCTGCCTCTGCCCGGCGCACTGCCGGCTGGTCGGCCGCTGGGCGTCGAGGCACATGGGACACGGCTCTGGTGACGCCTGCTGGCCGAGCCACGATGGATCCCTGCGCACCGTCAACCTGAGAGTGGCCCATGACCTCGGTCGAGCCGATCGTCTACGTCGTCGACGACGACCTCTCGGTCCGCCAGGCGCTGAGCAGCTTGATTCGATCCGTCGGCATGCGTGTCGAGACTTTCGCGTCGGCGAGGGATTTTCTCGAGCACACCCGCAGCGATGCCCCGTCGTGTCTCGTGCTCGACGTGCTCCTCGCCGATTCGAGCGGGCTCGAGCTACCGAGCAAGCTCCGAGCGGCCGACGTGCGGATCCCGATCATCTTCATCACCGGCCACGGCACGATCCCGATGAGCGTGCGCGCCATGAAGGCCGGAGCAGTGGAGTTTCTCACGAAGCCGTTTCGCGAGGAGGAGCTCATCGCCGCGGTACAGCAAGCGCTCGCGCGCGACCGCGTGGCCCGCGAGGAGCACGCAGAGCTGGCGGGCCTTCGACAGCGTGTTGAGAAGCTCACGGCGCGGGAACGGGACGTGCTCGCGCTCGTGGTCACCGGACGACTCAACAAGCAGATCGCCGCAGAACTGGGCATCGCGGAGCAGACGATCAAGTTGCATCGCGGCCGCATCATGCAGAAGCTGGGCGTAGGTTCGGTCGCCGAGCTGGTACGGCTCGTGGAGCATCTCCACTCGGATCGCCCCTCCGTGGTCGACGTGGAATCCCCGAGGCGCCCGAGAGTGTCGCCGCAGGACGGTCTCGAAACCGGCGGAGCAGGGCCCATCGTACGAAAGTAGCATGGTGCCTTGGTTGTCCTCGGCACACCATGAGTGTGTATGGCAACCGAGACTACAACCATCGCGGTCGTCGAGGACGACGCCGGAGTTCGCACGGCGCTCGGACAGCTGCTCAGGGCGGCGGATTTCAATGCGCTGACCTTTGGGTCGGCCGAGGAGTTCCTGGCCTCGGGCCTCCGCGCCAGCGTTGACTGTCTGATTGCGGACATCAATCTGCCCGGGATGAGTGGCGTCGCGCTGCTGAAAGCGCTGGCAGCGAGCGGGCCCGTTCCACCAGCCCTCCTGATCACCGCCCGCGACGATGCGGCGACGCTGGAGATGATTCGTCAGGCGGCGCCCGTGCGGCACCTGCGCAAGCCGTTCGGCGACGAGGAGCTCTTCCAGGCGATCGAACATGCCCGGCTTGGTTGAACCATTGGCAATCGTGCCGGATGCGGCCTCGACGACCCTCGTCCGCACGCGTGGGCGTCGCCCGGCCAGAGCGCGTCTCCTGGACGACTCGGCGCGGACGCTAGAGCGGTCCGACTCGTCCGGAACTTCTGCGGAGTGCTGGCCCGGAAGTCTGCGGAACGCGTTGCAGCTCCTGTCGACCGCACCTTACCCGGCGGTGGTCGCGTGGGGGCCCGATCACATCCAGTTTAACAACGAGGCGTACACGCGACTCGTTGGCGCGAACGATCAGTGCGACGCGCATGAGTTCTCGACGCGCGAGGCGGTCGCGGAGCTCCGGCCCGTCATGGAACCGCGCATCGAGGAGTCGATGCGGACCGGAGCGTCAGTCGTGGTGGAGGACCACCTCATCTGCCCATTCCGGAACGGATACGCCGAGGAGACGTACCTCACATTACGGTTCGATCCAATCCCGGACGACGCGGCCGATGTCGGCGGTGTGCTGATCACGGTGACGGACACCACCGACCGCGTGATTGGTCGGCGACGGACCGCCGCACTGCACGGTCTCGCGTCCGCAGTTGCCGGTGCGGCTTCGATCGAAGAAGCAAGTCGGCGAGCCCTCGACGAGATCGCACGACATCCGACCGACATTGCCTTCGCGCTCCTGTACGCGCCGGATACCGAGAGGGACCGGGTTCGCCTGGTGGCGACGGCCGGCCTGTCGGCGGGAGGGCAGGCGAGCCCGGAAGTGATCGAGCTGCGTTCCGAGGCTGCGGACTGGCCTATTGGCGACGTGCTCACGCGCAATGAGGTCGTCGCGCTCCTGGACCTGCCGGCCCACTTCGGCACCCTGCCCGGCGGAGATTGGCCACTCGCGCCTCGATGCGCGCTCCTCGTGCCTCTGACGCCGTTCGGAGGCGACCAGCCCGACTTCGTTCTCGTCGTCGGAGTCAGCGCACGACGCGCGCCGGATGCCGAATATCGCCGGTTCGTCGAGCTCATCGCACAGCAGGTCGCCACGGCCGTCGCGATGGGCCGAGCGCACGAGGAGCAAGCGCGTCGCGCACGCGTGGCGACGGCCGCGGCGAAGCGCGCCCGTGCTCGCCGGCAGGCGCACGAGCGCGCGCTCGAGGCGCGGTTCGCAGGCGTGCTCGAGGAGCGCAGCCGCATGGCGCGCGAGATCCACGATACCCTGCTCCAGGGCTTCACCGGCATTACGCTCCAGCTCGAAGCGGTGATGCACGATCTGACGCGCGAGCCGCAACGTGCGAAGATGAGCGTGGAGCGGATCCTCTCGCTGGCGGACCATACGCTCGCTGACGCACGGCAGGCCGTATGGGACATGCGGGCGCCAGCCCTGCGAGCGCAGAGTCTCACAGAGGCCATGCGAGACATCGTGCGACGCGCGGTTGATGGCGCGCCGCCAGACGTCCGCTTCCGTTTGACCGGTTCGCCGCGGCCACTCGCGCCGGCGGCGGAGATGGCACTCTTCCGTATCGCGCAGGAGGCAGTGGCCAACGCCGTCAAACACGCGGCCGCGACCTTCATCGAAGTGGAGCTCGCGTACGAGCGGTGCGCCACGCAACTCAAGGTGTGCGACGACGGGCAGGGGTTCGAAGCGGACACGCCGGCGACCGTACGTGGCGCGCACTGGGGGTTGCTCGGCATGCGCGAGCGTGCCGAGCAGATCGGCGCGTACTTTGACGTCAAGAGCGCTCCCCGCTGCGGAACCGAAGTGACCGTCACCGTGCAGTCGCACGAGCCGGCCCCGCGACGCGACCAGCGCCTGGGGCCGCCGCGCGGATCGGCCGCGTGATCGGAGTTTTCCGATGGCTCATCTCGCATCGCTCGAGCGCCCCCTAGCCGTACCCGAGCTGCTCTATCTGCTTCACGCCGATCCGAGCGAGCTGAGAGAATTGCTGGCGGAGCTCCGCACTGCCGACATCGCCGAGTCTCTGCGAGATCTGCCGCCGAACGCCGCTGCGGAAATCATGGCTGCACTCTCGTTCGACCTAGCCGTGCAGGTGTTCGACGAACCAGAGCTCGACGGGCGACGATGCGCCATTCTCCAAGCGATCGGCGAGGAGCGGGCGGGCCCGATCATCAATGCACTCTCGAGCGACGAGCGCGCCGACCTCTTCCGCGAGCTCCCACTCTCAGACCGAGCGCGATTTCTCCGTGTAGTCGACGAGCCGTCGCGCCGCTCGCTCACGCTCCTGCTCACGTATCCCCGAGACACCGCGGGCGGCATCATGACGACGGAGTTCGTCTCGGTACCCGTGACCTGGACCGTGCAGCACGCGTTGGACCATATCCGCGCAGTCGGTCGGGCAATGGAGACGGTGTACGTCATATATCTACTGGACTCCGAACGCGACACGCTCGTCCAGACGGTATCTCTCCGCGACCTGGTCGTCGCCGACCCGCTCGCATCCGTGGCCGACGTCGGCAACCGACGAAAGCCGCTCGCCGTGCCGCCGCACACGGACCGCGAGGAGGTCGCGCGAATCATCTCGAGATACGATCTGCTGGCCTTGCCGGTGCTGGACGAAACCGGTCACGTGCTCGGCATCGTCACGGTGGACGACGTCATCGACGCCATCGTTCGCGAACAAACGGAAGACGTGCACCGGTTCGGGGGCGTGGAGGCGTTGGACGAGCCGTACACGGAGATCGCCTTCACCCGCATGATCAGGAAGCGGGCCGGCTGGCTGTGCGCGCTCTTTCTCGGAGAGATGCTCACCGCCACCGCCATGGGCCGCTTCGAGGGCGAGATCGCGAAGGCCGTGGTGCTCTCGATGTTCATCCCGCTCATCATCAGCTCTGGTGGCAACTCCGGTTCCCAGGCCACGTCGCTGATCATCCGCGCGCTCGCGCTGCGCGAGCTGCGACTCGGCGATTGGTGGCGCGTGTTCCGTCGCGAGCTGCCATCGGGCTTGACGTTGGGCCTCATTCTCGGTCTGGTGGGGATCGCGCGCATCGTGATCTGGCAGCAGGTCGGGTGGTACGACTACGGGCCGCATTCACTCCTCGTCGCGGCGACCGTCGGGATGGCGCTCGTCGGCGTAGTGACGTTCGGCTCGCTCGCCGGATCCATGCTTCCCTTCCTCCTCCAACGGCTGGGCTTCGACCCCGCGAGCGCGTCGGCGCCATTCATCGCGACGCTCGTGGACGTGACGGGCCTCGTCATCTACTTCAGCGTCGCCGCCGTGGTGCTCCGGGGCACGTTGCTCTGAAGGGCACTCGACTCCGTCGTAGCCGATGCAGTGCGCCGCAACGGGCGTAGCCTCCCCCGTTCGGGGGACTGCCAGCTCACCCAGCAGGAGGAGCCGAGAACCACACGTCTGAGGGACGCCGTACTGACTCGCCTCAGTCATGTGCGTTCGAAACGACAGCGCTACACTCGCCAGTAGTCGACGGCACGACGCAGTGCCATGTCACCGATCTACAGCAGCGACTCTGGCGCGAGGTAGTGGTCATGCAGCTTCGCCTTCTGGACTCCCGCTCCGCGACGTATCGCGAGCGCGATCTTTCCGACACGCCGGTTCTGCGCGCGGTTGACTCAGCCTCGGCAGTCACCGCTCCGTCCGTACGCTTCTGGCGGCCACTCCCGCAGAATGCACTCGACTTGATCTGCGGCGAGGGCCTGGTCCTCGGGACGCCTCTGCAAGCGCACGAATGGATGCAGGTCCTCCTTCCCGTGACCCGCATGGAGGTTGTCGACGGCGCCGGTCGAGCGACGATCCTCGGGCCGACCAGCGTCCATCTGACGACCCACCACGACCTCCATGCAATTCGGCGCCTCGGCGCCACACCCATTCACCTGCGCATGCTCCTCGTTGCAGCGGACGGCTTGCCGAAGATCCGGGGAGCGGCCCAGACGTCATTCTCGGAGGGATCTCTCCGCTGGACCCAGCGTGTGGTCGACGACCCCGAGATGCATCGCGAGCTGAGCGCGCTGTTCGACGAGCTCCGGCGACCTGTCGTTGCGCTCGATCGCGCGACGCAGCTCACCAACTGTCTCGGTCGAGTGCTCGCACGCCCCGAGGGCCGAGTGTCAAGCGGTCGTCCGGACGTAGTGAGCGCGACGTGCGGCGCGGAGCGGGCGCGCGACTATCTCCGAGAGCACGTCCCCGACGCCCTCAGCCTCGACGAGCTCGCGACGATCGCGGGATTGAGCAAGTTCTACTTGCTGCGCGCGTTCCGACGGGCATACGGCCTCACGCCCCACGCGTACCAGATGCAGCTCCGCCTCGCCCGCGCTCGCAGGCTCATCGCGGATGGCCGCGCACTGTCGTACGTGACGTACGAATCGGGCTTCGCCGACCAGAGCCACCTCACGCGGCGCTTCGCCACGTTCTACGGTCTCACGCCCGCGCGGTTCGCCCGACAGCTGAAGATGCCGCTCGAGAACGCGGCGCGAGGTGCGGCGGTCACCAACCCGGCGCTCACTCCATCCACGGCCGCGTGAGAGTTGCCATGCCTGCCATGTCCAAACATCGCACGTATCGTCGCCAGGACGACGACGAAGCCCGCCCTGTCAGCGTCGAGGAGACCGCGGAGCTGCGCACGCTCTCTGGACGCGCAGTGCGGCTCTGCGAGATCCTGCGTTCTGGCTGCGTCGAAGACGAACTGGAAAACACGGTCGCCGCGTATGTCGACGCGACCGCCGCGCGCGGGATCTCGCTGCAGCGCACGCGCGACGTGCTCGAGCTGCTCGTCCACGATTGCGCGCCACGGCATCGATCGACCCACGATGTGCTCGACACGGTTCTGCGAATTGCATCGGAGTCGTACGCCGCTTCGATGCCCCGTCCTCGGAGGGCGTCATGACGACACTCAATCAGATCGCGCTCACCTGCCCCATCTGTTCGGCGACGTTCGACACCACGGCCGTCGTGTCGACGAACCTGCTGGGAACTCGTACCGACTTTCACGAGTGGGCCGAGGGCACACAGCCACTCGCGTTTCTGGTGCATACGTGCTCGACATGCGGGTACTCGGGCTGCGAGCGGGATTTCGCCGATGACTTCGTGCCCGAGCCGGCCGTGAAGGCGCACGTCTGGGACGAGCTCGCGCCAAGGCTCGCGAGCGAACGACTCACGGGGTCCGACAAGTTCGAGTTCGCGGCGAAGATCGCCCGGTGGCAGTCCGCGGACTCGCGGCACGTTGCCAATCTGTTCCTGCGGGCCGCCTGGTGCTGCGTGGACGAGGCGGACGTCGAGGCAGAGCGCTACTTCCGCCGGCACGCGGCGTGGAGCTTCGAGCAAGCGCTCGCGTCGAACGAGGTGGAGCCGGACGAGCGGGCGTTGCTCACCTACCTCGTCGGAGAGCTCTGGCGGCGGATCGGAGACACCGCGCGCGCGCGTGAGTGGTTCGACCGCGTGGCGTCCCAGGTCACCCATCCCAAGGACCAGAAGTGGGTGCTTCGGGCGGCGCGGCAGCAGCGAGACACTCCGCGCGAGTGGTTCTGGTGAACCCCGCCAAGACTGGACGCGATAGAGACATGCCAATCACCTTCGAGATCGACCCGAATCGCCGCGTCCTCTACACACTGGTGTCCGGCGTCGTGACCTACGAGGAGCTCGTGCGGCACCTCGAGGAAGAGGAACGCGCGAACGGCCTCGGGCTCCCCGAGGTCATCGACGGACGGGGCGCGACGACCGACCTGACGACTCGTCAGGTGGAGTCGCTCGTGAGGATAACCGACACGCTGGCGCGAAAGGGGCGACTGGGGGCGCTCGCCATCGTGACGGACGACGATCTGGCGTTCGGGATGGCCCGCATGTATCAGCTGCTAGCGGACGGGCTGCCGGTTCGAATCGGCGTGTTCCGTGAGCTCAGGGACGCGACCGCGTGGCTCAAGGCCGCACCACCCGCGACGCCGCACTGAGCACGTGCGCGAAACCAGGTCGGCCACGTCAGCGCCGACAGCGTTCGGACATCGCCGCCGCGCACGCCGTGCAGGGGAAACCGCGGCACGAAGACGTTGTTCCCGTCATCGTGCAGTCGGTGCGCGAGCTCCTCGAACTGACCTGGGGAGTCCGTGAGCCCATGCAGCAGGACGATCGCACGCGGCGTCGCTGCGTCGTGGGTCAGCAGGATGGTGCGCGCTCCCGCGGCCGCGATGCTGTCGTCCACCGCCTGGCGGCGAGCGATCATCGCCACCGCGCGTTCATACGACGAGGGCTGCGCGGAGGCAACGCCAGCGATTCCGAGTGCCAGCACGACCGTGAGCCGGGTGAGATGCCTCATATCGAATCCTGATCCATGCTATCGGGGCTCCGGCCTGGATGCTTGAACCTGGTTGCCAGCGCCACACCACTACCTTCGTACTACCCGCAGCCGCCTTGACGACGGCCACTCGCACCAGAATGCTTGGGGCGGTGGCGCCAGCGCCGCTCCCGTCGAATGCCGATCCTCTCTCTCTCCGCGCCCGACCCCGCAGGTGCGTGGCATGAGCACGACGACGATGCACCGGCAACTCGGCATCACGCCCCGCGTGGCGGCGGAGACCGTCGCCACCGCCGCCGCGGTGGCGCTGCTGACGTGGGGAATCGTGCGGCTGCACGTCCGCACCGAACCCGCCGCGGTGCTGTACCTCTGCCTCGTGGTGCTCGTGTCGCTGCGCGGGAACCTCGTGCCTGCGCTCCTCGCCGCGATCGGCGGCACCGTGGTCTGGGATCACTTCTTCACGTCATCGTCGGTCGGCCTGATCCAACGGGAGACCCGCGACGTCGTCGCGCTCGTGGCCCTGTGCGTGACCGCGATCGTGATCACCCGCCTCGTGACGGCGCTCCGCACGAGCGAGGCGCACTGGCGGAACGCCTTCGAAAACAATCCGACCATGTACTTCATGGTCGACCCCGCCGGGACCGTTCTTTCCGTCAACCCGTTCGGCGCCGAGCAGCTCGGATACGCCGTCGACGAGTTGGTGGGGCAGCCCGTGCTGTCCGTCGTTCTCGAGGAGGACAAGGCCGCCGCCCAGGCTCAGGTCGCGCGCTGTCTGTCGCAGATCGGCCAGTCGCTGAGCTGGGAGCTCCGAAAGGTCCGCAGGGACGGCACGATGCTCTGGGTCCGCGAGACGGCGCGGGCGGTGCAGCGCGGGCGTGAGCGTCCCGTGGTGCTGATCGCGTGCGAGGACGTGACGGAGCGGAAGCTCGCGCAGGAGCTACTCCGCGACAATGAGGCGCGGCTTCGCCGCCAGGCGAGCCTGCTCGATCTGACGCACGATGCCATCTTCGTCCGCGATTTGAGCTCGGTCATCGTCTACTGGAATCGCGGCGCCGAGGAGATGTACGGCTGGAGCCGAGAAGAGGCGATGGGACAGGTCACCCACGACCTCCTGCGGACGGAGTTCCTCGAGCCGCTTGATCGGATCGTCGCCACCGTGCTGCGGACTGGCCGCTGGGATGGCGAGCTCAGTCACACGAAGCGCGACGGTACCCGCGTGGTGGTGGCGAGCCGGTGGTCGGTCCAGCGCGACGAGGCGGGGGATCCGACCGGCTTCTTGGAGATCAACAACGACGTCTCGGTGCGCAAGCGCGCCGAGGAGGAGCTGCGACGGAGCGAGGCCTTCCTCACTGAAGCGCAGCGGCTGAGTCGCACCGGCAGCTTCGGTTGGAACGTGTCCACGGGAGCGCTCTACTGGTCGGCCGAGACGTACCGAATCTTCGGCGTCGAGCCCGGCACTCCGCCGAGTATCGATCTCGTGCTGCGGCGCGTGCATCCGGAGGACAGGACCGACGTCCAACGGACCATCGAGCAGGCCCAGCGCGAGGGACGGGACTTCGAGCACCGATACCGCTTGCTGATGCCTGACGACTCGGTCAGACACCTGCACGTCGTCGCGCGCGGGGTGAGGGATGACACCGACCGCCTCGAGTTCGTTGGCGCGGTCATGGACATCACCGAGCGTGAACGCGCCGCAGAAGCGCTCCGCCGTAGTGAATCGTATCTGGCGGAGGCGCAGCGGCTGACGCATACCGGCACCTTCGCCATCGATCCCGACACGCTGCAGCACACCTTCACGTCGGAAGAGATGTTGCGAATCTGCGGACTCGATCCGGCAGCCGGGATCCCATCGCAGGCCGTACTCATGGAGCTCGTCCATCCGGACGACCGCGACCGCCTCTTCCCCTCCATGCGCCAGGCATTTCGCGCCGGGGAGCGCTTCGAGACCGAGTACCGCCTGCAGCTGCACGACGGCACGCTGAAGCACCTGAATCTCATCGCGCATCCCGTGTTCGCCGCCGCCGGCGCGCTCGTCGAGCACGTCGGCACGGTGGTCGACGTGACGGAGCGCAAGCGCGCGGAGGAAGAGCGCCAGGCGAATCTCTGGTTCCTCGAGAGCCTGGAGCGCGTCAACCGGGCCATCCAGGGCGCGAACGACGTCGAGCACCTGATGCGCGACGCCCTCGATGTCACGCGCTCCATCTTCGATTGCGACCGGCTCGCGCTGCTCCATCCGTGCGATCCCGACGCTCCGTCGTATCGGATCTCGATGGCGGGTACCAGGCCGGAGTGGCCGATCGAGCACGCGGATGACCTGGCGGACATCCCGCTCGGCGACGAGTACCGTCACGTCTTCAAGGCGGCGCGGGCGTCCGCGTCCCCGATTCACCTCGACGCGCACACCGATCCACCGCTGCCCGAGCGAGCGAGCGAGAGCGGTACGCGCTCGGCGCTCGTGATCGCGCTCCAGCCCAAAGTGGACGCGCCCTATCTGCTCGAGCTGTCGCAGTGCTCCCGCGCCCGGGTCTGGTCGGAGCGCGAGGAGCGACTGCTCCAGGAGGTCGGCCGCCGCATCGCCGACGCCCTGGCAACGCAGCTCGTCCTGCGCGACATCCGGGAAAGCGCCCGTCGCTATCGCAACATCTTCCAGATGGCCGACGTGTCGATCTGGGAGCAGGACTTCTCGCAGGTCAAGGCGGCGATCGACGAGCTGAAGGCGCAAGGCATTCGGGACTTCCGCCGATACTTCGGCGAGCACCCGGAGTTCGTCGCGCGCGCCGTGCAGCTGGTGCAGGTGATCGACGTCAACGACGCGACTCTCCGACTGTACGGAGCGCAGAGCAAGGAAGAGCTGCTCGTCTCTCTGGACAAGGTGTTCACGCCGGAGACGCTGGACGTCTTCGTCGGCGAATTGATCGCCGTTGCCGAGGGGCGCACCTCGTTCGCCGCCGAGACCGTGGAGCGGACGTTGGGCGGGGAGCGGCTCGACATCGCGTTCACGATCGCGTTCCCACCCGAGCCGACGCACCTCGAGAGCGTGCTGGTGAGCATCATGGACATCACGGCGCGCAAGCGTGCCGAGGAGGCGTTGCAGCGGGCACAGTCGGAGCTGACACGCGCGAGCACGCTCACGACCATGGGCCAGCTCGCCGGCTCCATCGCGCACGAGCTGCGGCAGCCGCTCGCCGCGATCGCGATGAACGGGAGCGCCGTCCTGCGCTGGCTCGGCCGCGAGAGCCCGAACCTTGCCGAAGCGCAGGAGGCAGCCGCGCGGGTCGTTCAAGATGCGGCGCGTGGAGACGACGTGATTCGCGGGCTCCGGGCGTTGCTCAGCAAATCTGACCCCCAGCGCCAATCGCTCGACGTCAACGACATCATTTACCAGGTGCTCGAGCTCGCGCGCGGTGAGCTCAAGCGAAACAACGTGACCGTTCAGGCTGACCTAGCACCGAAGCTGCCGCTTGTGCTCTGTGATCGGGTGCAGTTGCAGCAGGTGCTGCTGAATTTGATCGTGAACGCGATCGAGGCGATGGGCAGCGTACCTGAGCGAACGAAGGTGCTCACGATTCGCAGCGCACGCGCCGACAGCGGGGAAGTGGCCGTCGCGGTCGAGGACACGGGCCCCGGTATCGACCCGGCGACCGCAGACCGCGTCTTCCATCCGTTCTTCACCACGAAGGCGAACGGCTTGGGTCTGGGACTCTCGATCTGCCGTTCGATCGTGGATGCCCACGGCGGAGAGCTCTCGGCGATCCCGCGCTCACCTCATGGGACCACGTTCCGCTTCACCATTAAGGCAACCGCGGCATCGCAAGTCTCCGCTGCAGAGACGCCGTATCCGCCTGCGTCGATCGCGACGACTGCTGTATCGCCCCCGCCCGCCTGATGCGTCGCTGACCGACGGCCGTCGCGGCCGCGGCCCGATGCGACAACCTGATCCAAGACCCTTCCACGGGTCACGCGTAGCCTCGAGGCATGACAGTCGAGCACTCCGCCGTGCCTGTGTTCCTCGACCCGTCGGGCCGCCGGTGGCGCCGACTGCGCCGCGGCGCGCTCGCCCTCGGCGTGGTGTCGACCGTGATGGCAGGAATCCTCGTCGCCGGCGTGCTGATCCCTCCGCTCCTGCCAGCGAGCTCACGTGCGATGATGGAGCGTCAGCCGACCAGGCTGCCGCTGCTTGCCCTCACCCGGGCGGAGCGCGCGCGACTCGCTGCTCGGCGACGGCTCTTCGTCGCCCTCGCCCGATCCCAGACGGGCGAGGGCGCCACAGGAGGCATCTCGGTGCTGTCACTGGGCGGCGAGCGACGCGTCATCGATCGTTCGCCCGACGACCCGATCGTCGCCGGCTTCTACGTGAATTGGGACGACAACTCCCTCGCTTCCTTCCGCGCGCACGCGGCCGAGCTGGACTGGGTCGTCTGCGAGTGGGCATTCATCACCGACGCCGGCGACTCGCTGCGTTTCGCCGTCGACCGACGTGTCCTCGAGGTCGCGGGTCGCCTTCCACCCGCGCAGCGGCCGGGAGTGCTCGCGCTGGCCACCAACTTCGATTCTGCGTCGCAGCGCTTCGACCGCGTACGGCTACGCCGATTGGTGGCACGCCCGAGCAACCGAGCTCGCGCGGTCGCGCAGTTGACGGGCCTCGTGCGGCAATACGCGCTGACCGGGGTCACGGTGGACTTCGAGGACGTGCCGGATGAGCTGCAGCCAGGCGTCCTCACGTTCCTCCGCGAGCTCGCCGCGGCGATGCGCCCGCTCGGTGCGGTCGTCACCGCGGCGGTGCCACCGACGCTGACCGCCACACAGCTCCGCGAGTATGCGGAGACGACCTCGCATCTCTTCGCCATGCTGTACGACGAGCACTACGCTCGCGGCGATCCGGGTCCGATCGCGAGCCAGCGATGGTTCGTCGAGCAAGCAAGCCGAATGGCTCGGTACGTTCCGCCGGAGAAGCTCATCTTCGGCGTGGCCGCCTACGGGTATGACTGGAATGACGCGGACCCACGCGCCGCGGCGGACGAGGTCACCTTTCAGGACGTGATGATGGCAGCGCGAGAGAACCGCGCCGAGGTCCGCGTCGATGGGCGATCGCTCAACCCGTACCTGACCTGGACCGATCCGGATTCGACGGACCACGTCCTGTGGTATCTCGATGCGACCACCGTGTACAACGAGGCCGTCGCGGGCCGCGCGCTGGGCGCCGCTGGTTATGGAGTGTGGAGACTCGGGTCCGAAGACCCAGCACTATGGCGGGTCCTCACGAAGCACGGAGTGCGCGCACCGGTGCCGGCGCTCGAGGCAATTCCCACGCAGTACGACGTCGACTTTCAAGGCGCTGGCGAGATCCTCCGCGTGGAGTCGCGGCCGACCATTGGGCGCCGTGTCGTTCGTGTAGATCCCGGCACGGGGCTCGTTGTCGGCCAACGCGTGATCACGTACCCGTCGCCATACGTAGTGAGGCGTGTCGGGGCGCGGCCGGGCAAGATCGCACTGACGTTCGACGACGGACCAGATGGTCGGTGGACGCCGATGATCCTGGACACGCTCCGGTCGCGCGGAGCTCCCGCAACCTTCTTCGTGATCGGGCAGAACGTCGAGGCTCACCTTCCGCTCACCCGTCGAATCGTGCGTGAGGGACACGAGCTCGGGAACCACACCTTCACCCATCCCAACCTCGCGCTCACCACGCCGCTCGTCGCGCGTCTGGAGTTGGCAGCGACCGAGCGCATCATCGAGGCAGCGGTCGACCGGCGCGCCGTGTTCTTTCGTCCGCCGTACTTCGGCGATGCCGAGCCGACCACCGCCGACGAGCTGGTGCCCGTGGGAATGGCCAGCGATCTCGGATACCTGACTGCCGGCCTCCACATCGATTCACAGGATTGGCGTCGGCCTGGTGTCGGCGCGATCGTCGACAACGTGCTCGCGCTTCGCACGCGCGGCAACGTGGTCCTGCTGCACGATGGTGGCGGCGACCGGAGCCAGACCATCGCGGCGCTCGGGCCGATGATCGATTCACTCCGAGCCCGAGGGGACACGCTCGTCCTGCTCTCAGCGCTCGCCGGTCTCTCACGCGCCGAGGCCATGCCGGCTCTCCCGCCCTCGGGCGTGGCCGTACGGATCGCCGAACTGTCCGCTTTCGGCGCACTCGGCACGTTCGAATGGGCACTGCAGTGGCTGTTGCTCGCTGCGGTCGTACTGGGATCGGGGCGCCTTCTCATTATCACGAGCCTCGCGCTCGCACAGCGGTTTCGCAGCCATCGGCGCGGCGGTACGGCTCGCCCTTACGAGCCGAGCGTCAGCGTCATCGTCCCCGCCTATCGGGAGGAGAGGGTGATCGCCAAGACGATCGCGAGCTTGCTCGACCAGGAGTACACCGGATTCCTCGAGGTGGTCGTCGTCGACGACGGATCCCCGGACCGCACCTACGAGGTTGCGCGCTCATCGTTTTCTGATCATTCGCGAGTGGCAGTGTATCGCAAGCCGAACGGTGGCAAAGCGAGTGCGCTCAACTTCGGCGTGGCCCGTGCCCGCGGTGAGATCGTGGTCGCCGTCGATGCGGACACGGTGTTCGCGCCGGATGCGGTGGCGCAGCTCGTGGCACCGCTCGCGGATCCACACGTTGGAGCCGTTGCCGGCAACGCGAAGGTGGGAAATCGGATCAACCTCGTCACTCGATGGCAGGCACTCGAGTACGTGACGAGCCAGAACCTCGACCGACGCGCCTTCGCGCTTCTCGACTGCATCACCGTGGTGCCCGGAGCGATCGGCGCCTGGCGTGCGGAGCTCGTGCGAGGGGTGGGTGGCTTCAGCGACGACACGCTCGCCGAGGACCAGGACCTCACCCTGTCGATCCGGCGCTGTGGCTACGCCATCGCGTATGCGGACCGGGCCGTCGCCTATACGGAGGCACCCGACACGTTCCGCGGACTCACCAGGCAACGCTTCCGGTGGAGCTTCGGGACCCTCCAGTGCATGTGGAAGCACCGTGACGCCCTCTTTCGCCGCCGATACGGGACACTCGGATTCGTCGCGATGCCCAACGTGTGGCTCTTTCAACTCGTCCTCACCGCGCTGTCGCCACTCGCGGATCTCGTATTCCTCTGGGGCCTGCTCAGCGTGTGGTTGGTGCGCCAGGAGCACGGCGCCACCTACGCGCTCGTGAATCTGGAGCAGGTGCTCGGATTGTACGCGGTGTTCCTCCTCGTGGATTGGGCCGCTGGGATGGTCGCCTTTCTGCTCGAGCTGGGGGAAGACCGCCGGCTGACGTGGCTGATCCTGATCCAGCGTTTCGCCTATCGGCAGGTCGTGTACTGGGTGGTCGTTCAGTCCTTCCTTGCGGCCGTGCGAGGGCGGCTGGTCGGTTGGGGCACGTTGGAGCGGAAGGCGACGGTCGCCCTACCCGCATGATGAAACCAGCACTCGGAGCGCGCGCGCGATCGGCGAAGAGCTCATGAGCACTGGCGACGACGAGGCCTCGATTCGCTGGACGGCCGCTGCGCCTGATCCGCCCGGGATGGAGCCCCGATGGACCTCGAGCGCGAAGAGCGGCATCGGCACTGCACTCGATGGGCGGAGTCGCGTCTGGTTCGCGGTGTCACACGGGATCGTCGACGAGGTGTATTACCCGCGCGTGGACCAGGCGAACACACGCGACATGGGGCTGATCGTGACCGCCTCGGGCATGACGGATGGCAGGGCGACCTTCTTCTCCGAGGAGAAGAGGGACACGCGGAGTGTCGTGCAGTTGCTCGGGCCTGGAGTGCCTGGCTACCGACTGATCAACACGTGCGTGCACGAGCAGTATCGCATCGTGAAGACCGTCGTCACCGATCCTGAGCGGGACGTGCTGGTCCAGCACGTTCGCTTCGAATCGTTGATCGGCTCCCGCTGCTCGGCGGCGCGCAGGACTACAACAGCGTGTACATCGTGCGACTGCCGTCACCGCTGAAGGACTGACGCTCCCTCGCCCCGAGGAAGGCTCACGCGTCTGTTCCCGGGTCGCCGGGCGCGTGGGCCTGTCCGCGTCACCCTGTCCGCCTGCGTCGAAGGGCCGTTGTCTGGTGAATGATCTATTTGGCCAGACGGCGCAGAATGGCTGGCGGGAGAGACCAGAGCAACGTCGCACTGCCCATCTTCGGCAGCCCATCGAACTGCAGCAGGCAGGCGCCTCCCTTACGCAGCTCGATCCGTCCCTCCACCGTCTCGCCGGTGACGAGCCAGCTCACAAGCGACGACAGGTGCGGATCGTGCCCGACCGCCGCGACGCGGTCGTTCGGATCTCGTTGGCGCAGCCACGCCATGAACTTGCGCGGCGTACCGGCTGGCGTCAGGGCATCGAGGTGCTCCATCGTGGCGTCACTATACTCGTCGGCCAGGATCTCCGCGGTCTGTAGGGCTCGCGTGAAAGGACTCGTCGCGATCACGTCGATCGACGGGAGCACACGCCGCAATCCCTTCGTCGCCTGCTTCAGCTTCCACCGGCCTTCCTTCGTGAGGGGCCGGAGCGAGTCGTCTTCGTCCGTCGCCGCAAATTCCTCCCTGTCTTCCGCCACGCCGTGCCGCATCACGAGCAACTCCACGATGGTCCTCGATAAATAGTAGTCTGCGAGAGCGCCGCGTTACCGACTGTCGCTCGGCCGGACGCTGCAAGAATCCTGACGATATCAGAGGAGAGGGAAAGAGGACACCTCGACGGGGCGGTTGTTACACAGCACCGACCCGCCCTCGCGGGCCACTCGAGTCCCCCTGCCCACCTTCTGGCCAGGACACAACTGCTCGATGCCCTGGGTGCAGTACGAGCACTCGAAACACGCCTCCTGCTGGTAACCGACGCCCACCCGATCACCACTCCGAAGCTCGGAAACGTCGGACCCGGCCTCCTCGACGATGCCGACGATCTCATGGCCCGGGACCAGAGGAAACCGCGTGTCTCCCCAGTCGTTGTCGATATACTGGATGTCGCCCCTCGCGAGGCTGCAGTGTGTGATCCTCACCAGGACGTCACGGCTGCCCAGCGCTCGCTGATACGAGAAGCGCTCGGCCGCTCCGCCTTTCGATCTGATGGCGTAGGCACGGATCTCCATCATCACGTGGCGCTCACCTCCGGCGATGGACACGCGGTGTGCTCATCGACGCCCTCTCCTCAGCGACGGCGTGCCGTGACGATCCAGGCACGAGAGTCGAACCACACCCCATCACGGCCGGCGTGAGCGGCAAGTGTCTGGCGCAGGTGCTCGCGGGCGCGCGCCGTCGAGTCGGTATCCATACCTCGTAGCGCATCGCTGACACATGAGAAGCCACAGACCCATTCGAGCGCCGCAGCAACGTCCGGACCGTAGTACACGGGTTCGTGCACGTCGGTGAACGTTGCCTCGCTGAAGCCGGCGCTGTCGAGGACCTGCTCCGTGGTGGTCGGGTCGGCGAGGGAGAATGGATCGAGCGCTCCCCGAGTGGCATCGGGGACGTCCGCGACGCCCGCGAGGGCTCGCTGGATCGACACGGACCACTCGTTTCGACGGTGCTCCTGCCACACCATCATCACCAGGCGTCCATCGCGGCGAATGGCCCGCGCGATGTTGGTGAACGCCGCAACCGGGTCACCGAAGAACATCGTTCCGAATGTGCTGATGGCGACGTCGAAGCGCTCCGCCGGAAAGCGATGGGTCTCGGCGTCGGCGTGCTCGAAGCTGACGTTGTGCAACCCTTCAGCTTCCGTCAGCCGGCGGGCTCGCTCGATCATCGGCGCGGAGATGTCTATCCCCACCACATTGCCATCGACGGCCGACCGTGCCGCGTCGCGTGTCGTCTGCCCGGCGCCGCACCCGATGTCGAGGACGTGGTCGTGGGGACGAATGCCGTACGCTTGGCGCAGCACCTGGTGATGCATGCGCAGCTCGGCATCATAGTCGACGCGACTGAGCTCGTGTCCCGTCACCGGCCGATAGGTTCCGCATCATGCGCCGGCGCGGCGATCATTTGGCATCGAGCCTCGCGTGCGCGCGAACCGGGAACGTGCCCATCCCCAGGATCTTCGGCGGCACCGCCCAGAAGTGGAACCCGTCGATCGGCAGTGCCCCGAGCCCCGTGAGATGCTCGACGATCGGGATGCCGGCGCCGAGCAGCACGGTGTGCACGGGCCGCGTTCCGTCGTCCGTGGAATCGATGTTGAAGGAGTCGATCCCCACGAGCGCCGCGCCCTGATCGCGCAGATACTCC
>DATFOL010000165.1:0-2658 GCA_035265545.1 Gemmatimonadaceae bacterium
CGATGGAGATGAACGCCGCGGCCGCCGCGTCGCCCCACCACAGGCCGAAGGCGACGAGGGTGATGCCGAGGATCGCCGCGGCTTCCGAGAGCCACTCCGCGCGGTTCATGTCCGCCTCGGCGCGGAGCGCCTTGCTGTGCAACTCCTCGGCGACCGGTGTCTTGAGCTTCCCGAGCGTGTAGCCGATGACGGCGCTCAGGAAGAGCGCGGCAATCATCACCCACCCGAGCCAGAGCTGTCGGCCGAACAGCACGATCGTACCGATCGGCGGATGCTCGCGGTGCACGAGCTTCAAGATCGAGTCGTAGAGCAGATACAGCCCGATCATCGTGAGGACGATGGCGGTCACGAGGAAGGCGACGGAGATCGCCCGAGCGTAGCCCTCGGGGAAGCGCTCCGACGGCTCGCGCAGCTCGAAGCGCAGCGCGACGAGCAGCGCCATCGGCGGGATCGCCGTGAGGAAGTCGCTCAACCACGCCGTCTTCATCGCCTGGGACTGGCCGGCGGTGGCCGCGGTGAGGACGGTGGCGAAGAGCAGCATCACGACGCTCAGCCACGACAGCTTTCGCAGCTTCTCGCGCTGCTCCCACTTGTCAGGCGGGAAGCGAAACTCCTGGCCGATGGTCATCGCGCCACCGCGTGGCGCATCGCCGCGAGCTCGGACTTACGCGATTCGAGCACACGCTCGACGTACACCTGCCAGGCGTTCTCGCCCGGCCGGACGGCGACGACGTGAGGGATCTCCGTTCGCTCGCCGTGCACGACGGCGGTGTCCACGTAGTACGGTCGGGTGAACGAGGCCTTCGCCGCCCATGGCGAGTCCTTGGTGAGGCCGGCCACGACGAGGTCGAGATCGCCATCGTGAAGCGCGGTGAGCAGCGGGGTTTCGGCGCCGTGGGTCCAGGTGACGCTGGCGCCGAGCCGGCGCGCGAGCTCCGCGACGATCGCGCCCTCGAGACCACCGGCGGCCGGACCGATCGCCGTCACCCATGGCGTGTCGACCACGAACCCCACGCGCAGGGTGCCGCCACGGACCCGCTCGAGCGTGCCCTCGGGATCGCGGGGGAGACCGCAGGCCGTCTGGACCACGATCAGCGCGAAAGCGGCCAGGCAGGCGGACAGGCGCAGGGAGCGAAGCATCGGCGGCATGGAGATTCGATGGCGGTCCCTGGGCGCAATCTCCGTTCCGACATGGCGTTAGGGTCGATGTCGAAATCGAGCCGCGCCGATCGACTATCTCGCGATCAGGCGGTACAATCGACCAAACCACCCGGAGACCACACGATGAAATACCTTTGCCTCATCTACGAGAACGAGCAGAACTGGGCGACGATGTCCAAGGACGAGGGCGACGCCATCATGGGCGAGTACTTCGCATTCACCGACACCTACACGAAGAGTGGGCAGGTGCTCAGTGGCGAGGCGCTCCAGCCCATCGCGACGGCGACGACGCTGCGCGTGCGGAACGGCAAGATGTCGACGACGGACGGGCCGTTCGCCGAGACGCGCGAGCAGCTCGGCGGCTACTACGTCGTCGAAGCCAAGGACCTGAACGAGGCCCTTCAGATCGCCTCGAAGATTCCGGCCGCGCGTACGGGGAGCATCGAGGTGCGGCCGATCGTGGACTTCGGCCGCGACGCCAGCTGACGTCGGCGTGAGCGAAGCGGGGGCAGAGCAGACGCGCGCGGTCGTCGAACAGGTATACCGCGCCGAGTCACGCCGAGTACTCGCCACGCTCATCCGCCTCCTCGGCGATTTCGATCGCGCCGAGGAGGCGCTGCACGACGCATTCGTGGCGGCGCTGCAGCAGTGGCCGGCGAGCGGGGTGCCGGCGAACCCGCGCACCTGGCTCGTGTCGGCGGGACGGTTCAAGTCGATCGACGCAGCGCGCCGCGGCGCTCGCTTCGACGCGAGTCATGGTGCGATCGCCGATGGTCTCGAGCTGCGGCACGCCGCGCAGCCCGAGCTGGACGACGAGTCGCTGGACGACGACTGGCTGCGGCTCATCTTCACCTGCTGCCATCCCGCGCTGAGCCCGGACGCGCGTATCGCGCTGACGCTGCGCGAGGTCTGCGACCTGACCACGGAGCAGGTGGCGCGCGCATTCCTGTCGACGCCGCCGACGATCGCGCAGCGGATCGTGCGGGCGAAGGCGAAGATCCGCGACGCCGGGATCCCGTACGCGATCCCGACGCGCGCCGACATGGCCGAGCGGCTCGACGCGGTGCTGCACGTGATCTACCTCGTGTTCAACGAGGGCTATGCGGCGACCTCGGGCGATTCGGTGATAAGGACGGAGCTGACCCGTGAGGCGATCCGGCTCGGCCGACTGCTGCTCGATCTGTTGCCCGGGGAAGGCGAGGTCGCGGGGCTGCTCGCGCTGATGCTGCTGCACGACTCGCGGCGCGCGACCCGCGCGACGGCGAGCGGCGAGATCGCGCTGTTGGCGGAGCAGGACCGGTCGCTGTGGGATCACGGCGAGATCGCAGAGGGAGCGAGACTCGTGGAGCACGCGATGCGCACGGGTCGGATCGGCTCGTATGCCGTGCAGGCGGCGATCGCCGCTCTGCATGCGGAGGCCCGGAGTGCCGAAGCGACCGACTGGGCGCAGATCGCGGGGTTATACGACGTGCTGCTGCGGATCGAGCCGACGCCGAT
>DATFOL010000166.1:0-9658 GCA_035265545.1 Gemmatimonadaceae bacterium
TGGACAAGGCGCGCCAGGCCGCGCCGGGCACGGTGCGTACCTTCGGCCGCGCCGTGTCGCTGCGCGACTTCGAGGACACCGCGCTCATGGCCGGCGAAGTCGCGAAGGCATCCGCGACATGGGTGTGGTCGGGCGAGCGACGGGCCATTCATCTAACGATCGCCGCGCAGGGCGGCGCAACGTTCAGCGCCGACGGGCTCCGGCGCATCGCCGCCACGCTGCTCAGCGAGCGCGATCCGAATCACAAGCTGCTGATCGACAACTATTCGGCCGTCGCCGTTCTCGTCGATGCGTCGATCATCGTGGACGACCGGTACGTCACCGCCGACGTGCTGGCCGCGGCGCGGGCCGCCCTCGAGCTCGAGCTGGCATTCGACCGGCGACGCTTCGGCCAGCCGGTGTACCTGAGCGAGATCTTCGCCGTGCTGCAGAACGTCGGCGGCGTGATGGCGGTGGACGTGAACACGCTCGACCTCAAGAGCACCGACGCCGCGTTCCGTGCGGCGCACGGGATCGATCCGGCGCTCGGCCAGCCGCAGCCGCACCTCCGCATGCTGCCCGCACGCCCGGGGGGATCGGGGGCGGTGCTGCCCGCAGAGCTCGCGCGCCTCGAAGTGCCCGCGCAGGATCTCGTGCTCCGCGCCACGGGAGGGATGTCGCTGTGACCACCACCGTGACCATCGCGCGGAACCCGGACCGGCTGTTCGAGCTCCTGCCGGCGCTCTATCGCATCGCCGACACCCAGCAGGACGGACAGCTCCGCGCGCTGCTCCAGCGCATCACGGCGCAGGCCGACGCGCTGCACGAGAACACCAGGCAGCTCTGGGACGATTTCTTCATCGAGACCTGTCAGCGCTGGGTGGTGCCGTACATCGGCGAGATCGTCGGCAACATCCCGCTGCACGACCTCGACCTGTCGGCGGCCGCGAAGACGGCGGAAGAGCTGTTCGGCGATCTCACCGGACCCGATCTCCGGCCGCCGGGCGCGATCCCGACCCGCGCCGACGTCGCGAAGACGATCTACTACCGGCGCCGCAAGGGTACGACGCCGATGCTCGAAGAGCTGGCGCGCGACGTCACCGGCTGGGATGCGCACGTCGTGGAGTTCTTCACGCGGCTCGACTGGACCCAGCATCTCGAGCACCTGCGCATGGAGTGCCATGGCTGTCCCGACCTCCGACGCATCGACGTCGGCGACCGGGTGGGCGGACCATGGGACACGACCACCAAGACGGTCGACGTCCGCGCGATCAACGAGTGGGACGGCTGGTACAACATCCCCAACGTCGGCTTCTTCCTCTGGCGCCTCGCCGCATATCGCCTGTCGCGCATCTCGCCACGCGAGATCGGTGGCACGACGTGGCGGCGCACCTTCAGCCCGCTGGGCCAGGACGTTCCGCTCTGGTCTGCCGGCCGGCCGGAAGACGACGAGTCCGGCCTCGCGAGCGAGTTGACCGTGCAGGCGCCCATCCGCGCCGCCGCGTTCTTCGAGGACCTGCGCGCCGTGCCGCCGTCGCCACCCGCGCCGCTCACCCCGACGACGAGCTTCTACGGCGATCCCACGATCGATCTCGTCGTGCTCGCGAACGGTGCTCCGCTGCCGGCGAACGAGGTGGAGTGCACCAACCTCGCCGACTGGGCCTCGTTCGCGCAGCCGACCGGAACCGTCGTGCAGCTGGACGTGACACGGGGACGACTGGCCGTGCCGACCGGGCGCGCTGGCGAGCGGATCGCGGTGTCGTACTTCTACGGCTTCAGCGCCGACATGGGCGGCGGCGAGTACGACCGCAGCAAGTGGCTCGTGCCCGCACTCGCGCCGACGCTGGTGAGCGGCGGCGGCGGCGCGCTCGACGCGGCCATCGCGGCGCGAGCGTTCCTGCCAGTCGGCGCGCCGCGAACGGTCATCCAGATCACCGACAGCGCGACGTACGACTTCGACACCGACATCACCCTCGCCGCCAACGAGACGCTCGTCATCCAGGCGGCGAACGAGACGCGTCCGCACCTGCACACGCGCAGCGGCTCGATCGCCGTGCTCACCGCGGGGCCGAACGCGTCGCTCACCCTCGGCGGGCTGCTCGTCGAGGGCGCGTTCCGGATCGAGGGCGATCTCACCACGCTGCGCATCCTGCACTCCACCTTCGTGCCCGGTCGCACCGTCGAGCAGGAGCGGGCCGTCTCGCTCATCGGGCCGAGCATCGCCGTGACGGCGAGCGTCGCCGGCGTGAACATCAACACGGCGCTCGAGGTGGAGATCGCGTTCAGCATCGTCGGCGCGCTGCGCATGCCGTCGCACGTCGCGAAGCTGTGGCTGCTCGATTCCATCATCGACGGCATCCTCGAGGACGGGAAGCCGGCCGGCATGGCGGTGAGCGACGACGCACTCGCGAGCGGCCCTCCAGCCCACATCGAGCGTACGACGCTGTTCGGCGCCGCGCGCTTCCTCAAGCTCGAGATGGCGAGCGAGTCGATCTTCACCGGCATCGTCACGGTCGAGCAGCGTCAGCAGGGCTGCGTGCGCTTCTCGTTCGTGCCCGTCGGATCGGCTACACCGCAGCAGTACCGTTGCCAACCCGCGCTCGAGGCACAGCTCGAGAAGGAGCAGCGGAAGCGCGACGCGATCGCGAGCGGGATCCCGCTTCCGCCAGGTTGGGAAGCGGCGGTCGACGCCGAGGTCGCGATGTGGCTCGTGCCGACGTTCCAGACCGATCGCTACGGACGGCCCGATTACGCGCAGCTGCGCCGGAGCTGTCCGGTCCAGATCCGCACCGGCGCCGAGGACGGCTCCGAGATGGGCGCGTTCTGCGTGCTCGAGCAGCCGCAGCGAGAAGGCAATCTCCGGCTTCGCCTCGACGAGTATCTCCCCGTCGGGCTCGAGGCTGGACTCATCTATGTCACCTGAGGTTCGCTGATGGGCGGCGACTACACGCGGTTCACGTTCGACCCGGTCAAGGGGTTCAGCGGCGTCCTGAAGCAGCAGGGCCGCGTGAGTCTCGACTCCGACGCCAACGAGCTCGAGGCGATCCTCGACCGTCGCGACCGCGCCGAGATGTACGACACGGTGGGCCAGGCCGTCTACCCGCTCACCACCCCCGACGCGTTCAAGATCGGCGTGAATGCCGCCGGCGATCTGACGATCGGCCAGGGCCGGTTGTACGTCGACGGCATCCTCGCCGAGTGCTTCGGGGACATGACCGACCCGGCGAACACGACGTTCGACGAGCACCTGAACGATCTCGTCGGGAAGGATCCGCTGGACTACAAGGCGCAGCCGTTCTTCTACACATCGCCGTCGTATCCCGCGCTCTCGCAGACGCCCGGCACGATCAACCTCGTGTACCTCGACGTGTGGCAGCGCGAGGTGACGGTGTTCGAGGACTACGCGCTCCGCGAGATCGCGCTGAACGGACCCGACACCGCGACGCGCGTGCAGACGGCGTGGCAGGTGAAGGTGATGCAGTCGCCCGCCGATGCAGGAAGCTGCCTCACGCCGCCGCCCGCGTGGGCCGCGCTCGTCGCGCCGTCCACCGCGCGACTCACTGCGACTACGGCGCTGGGCCCAACCGCACCGGGCCCCTGCGTCATCAACTCAGCCGGCGGCTACACCGGGCTCGAGAACCGGCTCTACCGCGTCGAGATCCACGCCGCGGGCATGGTGGACGGCGCTACCAAGGCGACGTTCAAGTGGTCGCGCGACAACGCATCGCTCGCCGCGCGCGTGCTCTCGACGACCAAGGTGACGGCAACCGACTGGATCGTCACCGTCGGCTCGACCGGGCGCGACGCCTGGATGCGATTCGAAAAAGGTGATCACATCGAGCTGCTCGACGACGACGTCGAGTTCGCGATGCGTGAGCGCGGCACGGGCGGAATCCTCGCCCGGATCACGAATGTCAATCACGCCACCGGCGAGATCCACGTCGACCAGGATCTCACCGCGCTCCCCATCGTTGCCAGTCGGCATCCGCGGATCCGGCGCTGGGATTACGCGAGCGCCGCCGAGCCGCTCGCTCGCGACACGAACGGCACCACCACCATCGCGCTGGAGAACGGCATCAGCGTGCGGTTCGGACCAGCGGCGACGGACACACTCCACGCGGGCGATCACTGGGTGTTCGCGGCGCGCACCGCCGACGGCAGCATCGACGACATCGACCTGCAGCCGCCGCGCAACACGCTCCATCACTTCGCGAAGCTCGCGCTCGTCACCTCGGGCTCACCTCCCGTTCCGCTCAGCGATTGCCGCATCCCATGGCCCAACTTCCGGGGCGGCGAAGGCTGCTGTACCGAAGTCGTGAAGGTCGGCGAGGACATCCAGGCCGCGATCGACCGGTTGGACGGCATCGGCGGATGCGTGTGCCTCAAGATGGGCGTGCACCGCATCACGGCCCCACTCCGCATCAAGCAGTCGAACCTGACGCTGCACGGCGAGGCGTCGCTCGTGACCGTGCAGCTGGTCAGGGGCGGACCGCTCGTGCTCCAGATCGACAAGGCGGAGAACGTGAACGTGGAGGGTATCCGCTTCGAGGCGCAGGATGGACGCGCGCCGGAGCCGATGATCGCGCTGAACTTCGTGCGGGGCGGGCACATCGCCCACTGCGCGCTGCGCATCACGGGTGAGAAGCCCAACCCCGTCTTTCAGGCGATCGGGATCGGGCTCCGGAGCTGCCGCGAGTACGACATCGAGTCCGTGGACATGACCGATCTCCCCGCCGGCATCGTCGGCCGCGAGTGTGGCGACATTCAGGTGCTCGACTGCCGGCTCGACGGGCCCGGAGCGGAGCTTCCCGCCGCGGGGCTCGTCTCCTTCGGCACGATGGGAATCATCTTCCAGGCGCGCGGCGGCCTCGCGGGCATCCGCATCGAGCGCAACGTCCTCGTCGATTATCAGCGCGGCATCCAGCTCGGCGATCTCGACACGGCCGCGATCGTGTCGGGCAGCGGTTCCGGTACACCCGTGGACGTGCGCGCCGCGAGCGTTGGATGCCGCATCGTCGCGAACACGATCCTCCGTCACGCGGGAGTGCGCCCCTCGACCGGCGGCCTCCCGCCCCTCGCCTTCGCGATCGCCACGCACGTCGCCCGGTGCGACATCGTCGAGAACGCCGCCAACATCGAGACGCTCGAGCACTATGGCATCGTGGTGGCCGGCGGCAACACGCTCGTGCACCGCAACGAAGTCCGGTCGACGGCCGTGTTCGATCCCAACAAGCCGCTGGAACGCATCCCGATCGGCGTCATCGCGATCGAGGCCCTCGACGACGCGCTCCTCTGCTCGATCCGCGGCAATCTGTTCACCGGACTGCAACAGGCCGTCGTCGCCACCGGGGCCGGCACCGGCGGCACCCACCGCGTCGACGTGCTCGACAATCGCATTCAGGGCGACGAAGCGCTCGTGAAGGCTGCACGCCTCGGCCAGCTGTCGAGCGGCAGCGGAAGCCCGCTCGTGAAGCTCATCCGAATTCTGCAGCGGTTCAGCGCCATCGCTGTGTTCGATCTCAGCCGATGCCGCGTCGCCGACAACGACATCGCGCTGGCGGTGTTCGGCGTCGCGGGGATCGTGACCTTCGGCACGAGCATCACCGCCAACCGCGTGAGCGGCTCGCTCGTCGGCGTCCTGCTGCTCGGCGGCATCGAGTGCGAGGTCGCGGACAACGTGATCGACGGCACGCGCGAGAGCCCGACAAACGTCGGCGTCGGGCTGCTCATCGACCGGACAAGCGTCGTGGCGCGCAACGCCATCAGCCGGTGCGCGGAGGGAATCCTCACCGCGCTGTGCCGGAGCGTGCGTGTGCAGGACAACGACGTGTATCGTGCCGGGCTCGGCATTGTGTCGGTTGTGGACGTCGACCTGACGCTGCGCGCGAACAGCGTGGAGGACGCAGAGCGGACCGGCATCACCGCCATGCTCTCGCTGCACGAGCTCACGCTCGCCGGCGAGCGTACGCTGCGCTGCGGCTACCGGGCGGCCGGCTTCAGTCCCAGCCCGGCGATCGGCATCGACGTCCGGCTCGCCATCGCCCTCGTGACGGTGGAAGGCTGCCACGTGATCGACACCGGCGAGTCGGAGAATGCCGCCGCGCCCGTGTTCACCGCGCCGCGCCACGGTATCCTGCTCTATCGGGTCGCTGCGGCACGCGTGCGCGGCTGTGAGATCGCGAGCAAACCGCTCGTCCCACCGTCGACCGGCGGGCCGACCGGCATGAATGCCGCATCGCGTGCACTGCGCATCCGCACGCTGACCCCCGCCGAAGTGATCGCCGCGCTGAAGGACGTCGGACGCCCGATGGTCCCGTTCGCCGACGCGACCGACAACGTGATCGAGCAGTCGCTCCAGACCCTCGTCGAGATGGTGGCGTTCCCCGAGATCACCTTCGCCACGAACCGGTGCATCAACTTCGATCGGTCGAACGCGCCCACGGTGGCGATGCTCGCGTCGAACATGACCGTCACCGGCAATCGGGTGAAGGCCGTCGGCACGATCCCGAGCCTGCTCGTGATGTTCGACAAGGCGATGTCCGCCGTCGGCAACATGACGACCGCGGGCGCGAGCGTCTTCGCCCTGGCGGGCGCGGTCCAGGTGCCCGCGCCATATCCGTCGTTCAACGCCGCAACCTGAGGCCCGTCCAATGGATCTCTCGATCATCGAGCGCGTGTTCGCCCTGCGCGAGGAGATGGAGAAGGCGCAGCTCGGCGTCGACTCGCCCGACCTCGCCGAGCCCGGGCGTGAGGCCGACCCCGAGCTGTTCAAGCGATTGTCGCAGACGCCCGACGAGCGGGTGGCCGCCGGGTTCATGGCACGCGCCCTCGAGCTGGAAGCGGAATCGGCGCAGTGGATCGAGTCCGCCAATGCGCCGGAGCGACGCTCGCGTCAGGACGTCGTCGAACTGCTCGCGGCCGCGACTGCGCCGCTCCCTGCATTCAAGCCCACCGACTTCGCGACCGTCGTCGTCGAACCCGGACGTGAGCCCGGACGTGAGCCGGAACGTGAGCCCGGACGTGGGCCGGAGCGTGAGCCCGGGCATACACCGGGGCGTGAACCCGGCCGCGACCTCGTGCGTGACACCATGCGTGACACCATGCGTGACACCACCGTGCGTGACGCTCCACCACCCACCGCCGGTGCGACGCCGACGAAGCCGGCGCGCAAGACACCCAAGAAGAAGTCGAAGCAGCCGAAGAAGCCAAAGAAGCCCGAGTGAGGATACGACAGACGACGCGGGGCCCGGCAGTTTGCCGGGCCCCGCGTCGTTCACACCACCACCGACCGCTGGCTACGGACGGGCTGCTCACACCGGGAAGAGGATCTCCCGGTACTTCGGCAGCGGCCAACACTCGTCGGACACGCTGAGCTCGATCTGGTCGCTCACCTCGCGCACGGCGAGCATCGACTCAGCGCCGGTGCTGGTGAGGAACTTCGCCTGCTTGGCGAGGTCGTCGTGCAGTCCCTCGGCCTTCTCGATCGCCGAGACGAGCGCATTGCGCCGCTCGCGGAGCGACTCGATGAGCGTACCGAGCTCGTTCGCCGCCGCGACCTGCGGGACGACCGTGATGCCGGCCGTGACCGCGTTCGCCGCCGCCGTCGCGAGCGTGCCCGAATACTCGAACGCCGCGGGGAGGACGAGCGTGTCGACGATCTCCTTCAGCGTGTGCATCTCGATGAGCATGTCCTTCACGTAGCGCTCCATGCGGACATGGTAGCGCGACTCCAGCTCCTCCTTCGTGAAGATCCCCTGCTTGGTGAGCAGGGTCTTCGCCTGGCGCGTGTTGAGCTGCTCCAGTGCCTCGGGGGTGCGGCGCAGATTCAGCAGGCCGCGCTTCGCGGCTTCCTTCACCCACTCCTCGGAGTAGTTGTTCCCCTCGAAGCGGACCGACGCGGTCTCCTTGAACGCCTCGCGCACGACGGCGAGCACGGCATCCTCGACCGGCTTGTTCTTCTTGGTCGTCGCCTTGACCTGCTCGATCATCTCGCCGAGCGCCTCGGCGACGGCGGCGTTGAGCAGCACGATCGGGAAGGCGATCGACGCCGACGAGCCGACGGCGCGGAACTCGAACTTGTTCCCCGTGAACGCGAACGGCGACGTGCGATTGCGGTCCGTGTTGTCCTTCTCGACCTCGGGGAGCTTGGCGACGCCGAGCTTGATCATCGCCTGCGCCGCGTTCGCCGACGTCTTGCCCGCGGCGATCGACTCGATCATCGCCGTGAGGCTCTGCCCCATGAACACAGAGATGATGGCCGGCGGCGCCTCGTTGGCGCCGAGCCGGTGCTCGTTGCCGCTCGAGGCGATGCCCGCGCGCAGCAGACCCGCGTGACGATGCACGCCCTTCAGCACCGCGGCGAGGAAGACGAGAAAGCGAATGTTCTGGTGGGGAGTCTTGCCAGGCTTGAGCAGGTTGAAGCCGTCGAGCTCCGCGTTGTCCGCCGAGATCGAGAGCGACCAGTTGCAGTGCTTGCCGGACCCGTTGATCCCGGCGAACGGCTTCTCGTTGAGGAGCGCCTGCAGGCCGTGGCGCAGCGCGACCTTTCGCAGCGTCGCCATGACCATCTGGTTGTGGTCGACCGCGATGTCGGTCTCCTCGTACATCGGCGCCATCTCGAACTGCGACGGCGCGACCTCGTTGTGCCGCGTGACGATCGGCACGCCGAGCTTGTACAGCTCGTGCTCGGCCTCGGCGATGCACGCCTGGATGCGCTCCGGGATGCCGCCGAAGTAGTGGTCCTCGAGCTGCTGGCCGCGCGCCGGCGCCGCGCCGACGAGCGTGCGGCCCGCCATCACGAGGTCGGGGCGCAGCGCGAAGTGGCTGCGGTCGATCAGGAAGTACTCCTGCTCGGGTCCGAGCGTCGTGAACACGCGGTGCACGCCCTTGTCGCCGAGCAGCTCGAGCAGCTCGATCGCCTTGTTCGAGAGGGCGTCGCTGCTGCGCAGCAGCGGCGTCATCTCGTCGAGCGCTTCACCGTGGTAGCCGATGAACACCGACGGGATGCACAGCGTGCGCGTGCCGCCCGACTCGACGATGAACACCGGGCTGGCCGGGTTCCACGCCGTGTAGCCGCGCGCTTCCCACGTGGCGCGCAGACCGCCCGACGGGAAGCTCGACGCGTCGGGCTCGCTCTGGATGAGCTGTGCGCCCGTGAACGACTCGAGCGGCTAACGGTCGTCGTCGAAGTTGAGGAAGGCGTCGTGCTTCTCGGCCGTGAGGCCGGTCTGCGGCTGGAACCAGTGGGTGAAGTGCGTCACGCCGCGGCTGATCGCCCACTCCTTGATCACCTGCGCGACGGTCGGCGCGATCTCGAGATCGAGCTTCTTTCCGTGCCGGATGGCCGCGACGAGCTTGGCGTACACGTCCTTCGGCAGCTTGTCGCGCATCTGGCGCGCGCCGAAGGTATTGATCCCGAAGTACGCCGAGGTCGGCAGATGGCCGGGGCCGTCGCCGTTGTTGCTGGGCGACTTGGGGAGGCGCGAGGCCAGCTCACGCAATGAGGTCTTACGCGAAGGGTGGGCGGGGGCGGTCATGGGCGCGGGCTGAAGAATGGACGGCGGGAATGCACAAATTGCACGAGGCGATGACCAATTTAGCGGGAATTGGTCTAACAAAGCAAGGATTTACGCTGAAAAGTGCAGGATGCGCAGCAGAATCAGTCAAAATTGCACAAAAT
>DATFOL010000167.1:0-8252 GCA_035265545.1 Gemmatimonadaceae bacterium
TCGTGCCTTCCTCGACGGCGCCGACGACGGGCCGATGGATGCGCTTCGCGAGGAGATGGAAGCTGCCAGTGCGGCGCTCGAGTTTGAACGGGCGGCGTCGCTGCGCGACAAGCTCCATCGTCTCGAGGGGCTGCGTGAACAATTCATCAGGTTCCGCTTCGCCGTCGAGACGCTCTCGTTCGTGTACACCGTCCCCGGCCACGACGGGGACGACCGCATCTATCTGATCCGCCGCGGACGCGTGCGCGGCGAGTACGCCATGCCGCGCTCGGAGCACGAGCGCATCCGGCTGCTCGAGATGGTGGACGACGTCTTCGGCACCACCGAGCGCGCGAGCACCCAGGTGCCGTCGCACGAGATCGACGAGTTGCTCCTGCTCTCGTCATGGTTCCGCCGCTTCCCGGCCGAGCTCGGGCGCTCGCGCGCGGCGAGTGCATTCGTGGCCGAGCCACCCCCGCTGGACTACGATCCGGCAAACGATCCGCTCTTCGGCGACGAGGCTTCCTCCGCCGCGTGACCGCACGCTCGACGCGCACGTGCACGATGCGCCTCGAGTGCGCAAGGGGCACAATGACGCTCGAGTGCGTGCGGATTGTGGCGAGCCTCTTGCACAGTTCGAGAGTGGTGTTCGATGTCCGCCCGCCCTCGACGAGCCAGCCGATGACGACCTCGTGGCAACCGACGACGCTCGTACAATGCATCAGCGTGAAGCCATGGCTCGTCTATCCGGGATGTGACGAGCCCGGCGGCTGCCACGACCTCACGCTGGGTCGCATCTACGAGATGCTCGGCATAGAAGCCGACGGCGCGTTCTATCGAATTCTGGACGACTCGGGCGAGGACTTCCTCTATCCGGCGTCGCACTTCAAGGCGGTCTGAGCGCGCCTGATTGCGAGCAGCGGGATGGCGCGGTATCTCAGGCGCCATGACTTCCCGTCGAATCGCGTGGGTCCTCGCTCTCCTTGCTTTCGGCTCCTCGCTCCTCGCGTGCGGTCGCGATCGTCCGCCTGAGGTCGTCGCGGGCCCCGCACCCGATTCATTCCGCGTCGCGCTCTCTACGAGCAAGGGGGACGTCGTGGTCGCGGTTTACAAGGCCTGGTCTCCTCACGGCGCGGATCGGTTCTATCAGCTCGTGTCAGAGGGATTCTTCGACGACCAGCGGTTCTTCCGTGTGATCCCGCAGTACATCGCTCAATTCGGCGCGAGCGGAGATCCCGAGCGCAACGACCGATGGGACGACGCCAAGATCCCGGATGATCCCAGGAAGGAGAGCAACGCGCGTGGCACGCTCTCGTTCGCGGCCGAGGCGCCGAACACGCGGTCGCACCAGCTGTTCTTCAACCTCAAGGACAACCCCAAGCTCGATCCGCAGAACTTCATCCCTATCGGACGAGTGGTCGAGGGAATGTCCGTGCTCGACGCGCTGTACGACGACTACGGCGACACGCCGAAGTTCCGGCTCGTCGCCACGCTCGGGAACGAGTACCTCCAGCGGATGTTCCCGAGGCTCGACTACATCAAGACGGCGCGAGTGATCGGAGCAGCGGCACCCGCGGCACCAGCAGCGTCCAAGCCCTAGCGCGCAACGCGCAGCGCGGCGGCACCGGCCTTTCCACCGAGCGACGCCCACACCGCACGCTCCACCATCACCGGCGTCCAGTCGCCGCCGAGCGTGCGGGCACGATCGCGCAGCGCCTCCGCGTACTTCGCGTAATAGCCGAGCGTCCACTTCACCGGACCGAGACCCGGCACCTGCGCGGCGACGATCTCGTCGAAGAACGGATAGATCGACCGTTCCGCCGCCGCCGCGAGCGCAGATGCCGTCGCAGGGCCTACGCCGTCCAGCTTCGCCATGGTCGCGATCGGTGCCGTCGGGTGCGGCGAGCTGGCGAGTGCTTCGGCGCTCGTCTCCTTCACCACGTCGGCGTCGTTGCCCTTCACGAGCACCAGATTCGGGGCACGCCAGACACCCCGCGCCATCTTCCACTCGGTCAGCTTCACGAGCTCGGGCAGCGTGACGTGTCGCGCTCGCCGCTTCGCGATCGCCCCCGGGAGCTCGCCGCGATACCACTCGTCGAGCTCGGCCAGCTTCGCCACGCCCTGGCGCGTGACGACGTCTTCGTAGCTCTGCAGCGCGCCTCGCCACGCGGCGAGTGAGGTATTGAGCCAGAGCGATGCCATTTCTCGCGTACGGGGAACGGTGTGAAAAACGCGCGACCCGCCCCGCCGGTTGGCAGTCGATCACGCTCCGGAGAGTCTATGCCCCGCTTGGCCATTGGGACACCAGCACGGCGTTCAACGCTCGCGCTTTTCGTCGCAGCCCTGTTGGTCGTGACCGACGTCGGGCTCGCGCATGGGCAGCACGCGAACGCGCGACGCGACGGCTGGATCGTCGGCCCGCTCCTCGGCCTTCCAGGGATAGGGTCGGATTACGAGCGCGCCCTCTTCACGCTCGGGGTCGGCGTCACCCGACTCGTGCCGAACCGCCCGGGCCTCGACTTCGCAGTCGGCACCATGCCGCGCGTGATCGCCGAAGGGCTTTTCCCGATCGGGCTGCGCATCGGCCCGTCCATCCCAGTGGCCCTTGGACCCGATGCTTTCCTCATCCCATCGGCTGGCCTGAGTGGCATCGTCGCAGCCGGCAGCGCAGGCGCGACGGGGGTCGGAGGCGTTTACGGCGGACTCGCGACCGTCGTGGCGCGTGGCCGCGTCGGGCTGCGTGCGGGAGTCACCTGGCACAGGCCCATCGATGGCGACCTCTCGGTCTGGCTCGTCGAGATTGGTGTCATGCGCGTCCCGAGGCCACGCCGCACACGATGATTGCTCGCGCGCGGCTCAGTCTTCGAGCTTCACCAGCTCCACGTTCGCGACACCCCGAGCGATCGTCAGCCGCGCCACGCTCGGCTCCAGCTTGAACCGGCGCGCGCCTGCCGCGCCCGGGTTCACCACCAACCTGCCATCCGCGCCGCGCGCGACGAGTTGCTTGTGGGTGTGCCCGTACACGATCACGTCGGCCGCGTAGCGCTCGAGCAGCTTCTCCGGTGTCGGGCTCCCCAGTTCGTGTCCGTGGCTCACGTGAATGCGAACGCCGCCGATCGTCCGCTCGATCGATGCGCTCAACCGCGGATCAACCGGCGCGTCGGTGTTGCCGTACACCGCGACGACCGGCGCGATGAGCTCGAGCTCGTCGAGGATCGCGTCGCCACCCACGTCGCCCGCATGCAGGATCAGCTCGACCCCGGCGAGCGCACGATGCACGTCGGGCCGCACCATTCCGTGTGTGTCGGAGATCAGTCCGATGACGTGCGTGCGCTTCTCGGTCACCCGTCCTCCACGTCGCCCCACCGGTGACCCACCGAATGCGACACGCCGAGGTGGTCGAGCACGCGAGCGACCACGAAGTCCACCAGTTCGGCGATCTGCGTCGGCCGATGATAGAAGCCGGGACTTGCCGGCAGGATCACCGCGCCCGCCCGCGTCAGCCGCAGCATGTTCTCCAGATGGATCGCTGAGTAGGGTGTCTCGCGCGGCACCACGACCAACGTCCGGCGCTCCTTCAGCGCGACGTCGGCCGCGCGCTCGACGAGCGACCGCGACGTTCCCTGGCTGATCGCGCTGATCGTGCCCATCGAGCACGGGCAGATCACCATTCCACGATTTCGCGCCGACCCCGATGCCGGCGCCGCTCCCCGGTCGCCGTCGTCGAACACCTCGACGTGTGCATCCCAATCATTGGCGCCCACGCGGGCACGGAGGTCGGTCACCGAGCCGAGATCGGTCTCGGTCTGCAGGAGCCGCAACCCGTGATCGGACACGATCAGCTGCACACGCTGCCGCGACGTGACCAGCGCCTCGAGCAGGCGCACCGCGTATGGTGCTCCAGAGGCGCCAGTCACCGCCATCACCACGGGCAGCGGTGCGTCGGCGGTCATCGCGGGCCGTGCGGAATTCTCGTCCACGCCACGTACAGCCGGCCGGCGAGGACGAAGCCGAACAACAGCAGGCTGATGATCCCGTTCATGGTGAAGAATGCGGCGTCGAGCCGCGAAAGATCACCGGGCTTCACCAGCGAGTGCTCGTAGAGCAGGAGCAGCGCTACCACCAGCACGCCGGCCCAGTAGAGCACCGATGCCGCCGCGTCGCCCTGATACACGGCCGCGCCGACGAGCCCGAGCGATAGAAGGGTGATGGCGTGCAGCCCACGCGACACGGCGATCGCCCCGCGCTCCCCCAGGGCCGCCGGGATCGAGTGCAGGCCATGCGCGCGGTCGAAGGCGATGTCGGGCAGCGCGTACAGCACGTCGAAGCCCGCGCCCCACGTCACCACCGCCGTGGCGAGCACGCACAGCAGCCACCAGGGCTCGCTCCACCGTCCGGTCACGGCGAGGTAGCCACCGACCGGCGCGATCGACATCCCGAGCCCCAGGGCGAGGTGCGCGAACCGCGTGAAGCGCTTCGTGAAGCTGTAGAAGAACACCCAGCCGAGCGCGATCGGCGACAGGAGTAGGCACAGTCGGTTCAACATCCCCGCGGCGACGACGAAGACCACCGAGGCGATCGACACGGCGATCCAGGCCTCGCGCGCGGTCATGGCGCCGCGCGGCAGCTCGCGCATCCGCGTGCGCGGATTGCGCGCGTCGTACTCGCGGTCGACGATGCGGTTGAAGCCCATCGCCGCGAACCGCGCGGCGGTGAATGCGAGCACCACCCAGCCGAGCATCGCCCAGGTGATCGCGTGATGGTACGACGCGATGATCACCCCCACGAGTGCGAATGGGAGCGCGAACACCGTATGCGGCAGCTTGACGAAGCTCGCGTAGGTGGCGAGCCGCGAGCCACCGGCGAAAGTCTGTCCCTCGCGAGCGCCGCCCGGCGTCGGTGCGGCGCTCGTCATCGCGCCGGGATGCCGAGCGACGGCCACATCGCGTCCACGGTGCGCTTGGTCGGCTCGTCCATCTCGATGACGGCGGGCCATTCGCGGGTGAAGCCCTCCTCGGGCAGCTTCCGTGTCGCGTCGATTCCCATCTTCGACCCGTAGGTGAATGCGCGCGACGAATGATCGAGCACATCCATCGGACCCATCGTGAACCGGGTATCGCGCTCCGGGTCGATGTTGTTCAGCGCCACCCACCAGGCTTCCTGCGGGTTGCGCACATTGACCCAGTCGTCGACGACGACGAGCACCTTGGCGAGCGACATCAGTCCCTGCCCCCACAGCGCGTTCATGACCTTGTACCCCTGCCCGGGATATTCCTTCCGGATGCTCACGAACACGAGGTTGTGGAAGATTCCCTCGGCCGGCATGTGGTAGTCGACGATCTCGGGGATCGTCAGCTTGAGTAGCGGCAGGAAGATCCGCTCCGTCGCGTGGCCGAGGTAGAAGTCTTCCATTGGAGGCCGGCCGACGATGGTCGCGGGGAAGATCGGATTGCGGCGCATCGTCACCGCTGTGACGTGCACAGCGGGGTACAGATCCGCGAGTGAATAGAATCCCGTGTGGTCGCCGAACGGCCCTTCGGTGACCAGCGCTTCGGCTGGATCGATGTAGCCCTCCAGGACGAAGTCCGCGTCGGCGGGCACTTCGAGATCGCACGTCAACGCCTTCGCGAGGCGCACGGGCTTCTGCCGCAGAAATCCGGCGAAGATGAACTCGTCCACCGTCGGCGGTAGTGGTGCGCTCGCCGAGTACATGGATGCGGGATCCGCACCGATCGCGATCACGACCGGCATCTTCTCGCCACGCTCGGCCATCTCGCGCCAGTGTGCGGCTCCGACCTTGTGGCGCTGCCAGTGCATCGCGAGGGTGTTCTTTCCGAGCTGCTGCACCCGATACATCCCGACATTCCGGATCCCGCGTTTGGGATCCTTGGTGATCACCATCGGAAAGGTGATGTACGGTCCGCCGTCTTCCGGCCAGCAGGTGATGATCGGCAGCTGGTCGAGGTCGACCTCGTCGCCGCGCCACACGACCTCCTGGCACGCCGGCGTCCCCGACTGCATCCGCGGCGGAAACTTCGCCACCTCCATCAGCCGCGGCAGCATCGACAGCTTGCCCATGATCCCCTCGGGGACCTTGAGGTCCATCAGCTTCGTGATGCGGTCCCCGTGATCGTCGAGCCGTTCGACACCGAGCGACATCGCCATGCGTCGCATCGAGCCAAACAGGTTGATGCCGACCGGATAGCGTGAGTGCGAGCCATCGCGCAGCACGACGTGCTCGAACAGCAGCGCTGGTCCGCCACCGGGCTGCTTCATCACCCGGTCAGCGATCTCGCATAGCTCGAGATGCGCCTTCACCGGATGACGGACGCGAACGAGCTCGCCCGCCGCCTCGATGGCCTGGATGAATTCGTGCAACGTGTCGAGAGACAAGCAGAGCTCCCAGTAGAACTGACTTCGTGTTGCGGGTGAGTTGGTGAGTTGGATAGCTAGTTGGTTGGTCGGTTGATTGGTGAGTTGACTTCGAAAGGCTTCGAACCGGCGTGGAGACCCTACTGAGGTATCTCCAGGCCGGTTCGTGGCATGTGCCGTTCAACTCACTTCCAAACCGACCAACGAGCCCGCGATCCAACTCACCAACTCACCGCCGTTCAGGGCTTCCGACCCACATGAATCGCCGCGATCCCCAGGGATAACGACTCCCATCGCACGTCCACGAACCCGGCGTCGGTCATGTGCCGCGCCAGCGCGGGCTCGCCGGGGAAGTGCGCCACCGAGCGCGGGAGATACTTGTATGCCGTGCGATGACCGCTGATCACGCCGCCGATGAACGGCAGGAGATGATGGAAGTAGAAGTGATATAGCGTGCGCACGATCGCCGAACGGGGCGTGGTGAACTCGAGGATGACGAAGCGCGCGCCCGACCGCAGCACGCGAAACACCTCCGCCAGCGCACGATCCAGCGAGGCGACGTTGCGGATCCCGAACGCCACCGTCGCGCCGTGCATCGTGTCGTCGCCGAGGGGCAGTAGCTGCGCGTCCGCGGCCACCGGCGCGAGGACGCTCTGCGGAGCCTTCCCCTTGCCCGCCTGCAGCATCGGCACCGCGAAATCGGCACCGATGATGAACCCGGTGAATCCGCGCTGACGGCTCAACTCCGCGCCGACGTCCAGCGTTCCCGCGCACAGGTCGAGGTAGCGACCGTCAGGCGTCGAGGTCCAGCCGAGCGCTCGGAGCGCGCGACGCCGCCACAGCCGGTCGATGTTGAGGCTGAGGAGGTGATTCAGCAGGTCGTAGCGCGGCGCGATCTGCTCGAACACCGTGCGCACGTACGCCCGCTTCTCCGCGCCACCTTCAGCGGCCGCATCGGCGACGCGCTCCTCGACTTCCGTCTCGTGCATCGCCGAAAGTTCACCCGCGTCCAGAGCACCGGCAAGCGCGACGCTGGATTGCGCTGTGCGGCGCGGGTAGCTTCTTATCCTTTCGCCCGCGGTTCCCGGCTCCTTCGCCGCGCGCGATCCCAGTCAGCCCGATGCCTCACGCACTCGACCTCGCGAATCTTCCCGATGCCGACGTCGTCGCCCTCGCGCTCGAGGGCCGCGAAGTCGCGCACCGTGAGCTGATTCGCCGGTACGAGCGCCCGGTGTTCTCGCTGATCTTCCGCATGGTGCGCGATCGGGAGCTCGCGGAGGACCTCACCCAGGACAGCTTCATCAAGGTGCTCTCGCACCTCGATCGCTATCGATCGGAGTTCAAGTTCTCCTCCTGGCTGTTCAAGATCGCCAACAACGTCGCGATCGATCATCTGCGCCGCCGCCAGCTCGATACGGTGAGCATGGATGGCTCCCCGCACGCCACCACCCCCGATGCGGTGATGGCGTCCGCCATCGAGCTTTCCGATTCGTCGGAGACCGCCCTCGAGGAGATGGAGGCCAAGGAGCTGGGATCGGCGATCGAGCGGGCCATCGCCGGGCTCCGGCCCGAGTACCGATCGTGCATCCTGCTTCGACACGTCGAGGGCCGGTCGTACGAGGAGATCGCGACCACCCTCGATCTCCCCCTCGGAACCGTCAAGACCTACATCCACCGCGCCCGGCACGAGCTTCGCCGGGCGTTGGAGCATACGAGAGAATGAGCGCGCGCAGCCCCCGAAAAGGGGCCGTATCCCGAGCTGAAACCTTGGCAACCCTCCCCCCGTACCAGGGACCAGAGGAATCGTGAATCACAGACACCTGCTCCCCAACGAGATCGACCTCCTGGTCGACGGCGAGGCCGGATTCGGCGTCGCCCCACTTCGTACACACATCGCCGAG
>DATFOL010000168.1:0-3230 GCA_035265545.1 Gemmatimonadaceae bacterium
TCCTTGCGCAGCGCGCGCAGCACGTCGAGGCACTGGATGTTGCCGCTCCCCTCCCAGATCGAGTTGAGCGGCGCCTGACGGTAGAGCCGAGCGACGATCGATTCCTCGACGTAGCCGTTGCCGCCGAGACATTCCTGCGCCTCGTTCGCGAACGGCGGACAGCGCTTGCACACCCAGTACTTCCCCACCGCGGTGACGATCCGCGCCAGGGCGCGCTCCCCGTCGTCGCGTGCGCTCCCGTCCACCGCGCGTGCGACCCGCAGGGCGAGCGCCGTCGCCGCCTCGGACTCGAGCGAGAGATCGGCGAGCACGTTGCGCATCAGCGGCTGGTCGGCGAGCGGCTTCCCGAACGCGCGCCGGTGCCGCGCATGATGCACCGCCTGCACCAGCGCCTGGCGCATGATGCTCGCCGAGCCGATCACGCAGTCGGCGCGCGTGAGCGACACCATCTGCAGGATGGTCGCGAGGCCGCGACCGGGCTCGCCGATCATCCACGCCAGTGCCCCCTCGAGCTCCACCTCGCCGCTCGCGTTGCTCCAGTCGCCCACCTTGTCCTTGAGCCGCTGGATGCGGACGGCGTTGCGCGCGCCGTCGGGTGCGAAGCGCGGAAGCAGGAAGCACGAGAGGCCCGCGTCGGTCTGTGCGAGCACGAGGTGCGCATCGGACATCGGCGCGGAGAAGAACCACTTGTGGCCGACGAGCTCGTAGAGCTGCCCTGGCCCCGCCGCGTCCACCGGCGTGGCGCGCGTCGTGATCGCGCGTACGTCCGACCCCCCCTGCTTCTCGGTCATCCCCATGCCGATCGTGTTGCCCGCCTTCTTCCACCCGGGCACCGAGCGGCCGTCGTATACGCTCGAGAGCACCCGCGGCAGCCACTCGCTCGCGAGCTCGGGCTGATGCTCCAGCGAGGGCACGCAGGCATAGGTCATCGTCAGCGGGCAGCTCGTCCCCTGATCCGCCTGGTTGTGCAGGAACATCAGCGCCGCACGCGCGACGTGCGCGCCTTCGCGCGTCGGGTTGCGCCACCCGAATCCGACAACGCCGTGCTCGATGGCGAGCTCCATCAGGCGGTGATACGCGGTATGAAAGTCGACGTCGTCGATGCGATGTCCATGGCGATCGAATGCGCGAAGCTTCGGTCGGCTCTCGTTCGCGGCGACGCCAAGCGCCATCGCTTCGCCCCCGGCGATCACACCGTACGCGGCGACCTGCTCCTCGGCCCACCCACCGCCCTCGCGCGCGAGCGCTTCGCGCAGCGGGACGTCGGTCGCGTACGCGTCGTACGGCGTCAGCGGAGGGGGCTGGTTGTCGACGTCGTGAGTGCGGAAGCGGTCGGCCAACGGCACGTGACCTCCGGATGCGGATCAGCTGCTCTCGCGCTCGCGAGCCGGCGTCAGTCGCGACAAGCGCTCCGAGAGTCGTTCCCCGGCAAAGCGGAGCAGCACCACCAGTACCCCGAAGCGTAGCGCACGTCCCACGAGCAACGCCGGGAGAAACTGCGCGAAGGGGAGACCGACCGCGCCGGCGACGATGCAGGTCAGCTTCGTCGAGAGCGGAGAGATGGTGCTGACGAACACCAGAATCCAGCCGTGCCGCTCGAACATCGCCTCGCTCGAGGCGATCCTCGCATCGCTGACCCCCATCGCGGAGAACATCGCGCGGCCGAGCTCATCGAACGCGTGCACCCCGATGAGATAGGCGATGCAGCCCCCAACCAGCGCGCCGACGGTCCCCCACACGGCCAGCCGCGGGGCGCGGGGCGGATCGGCGAGCGCCAGTGGGGCGAACACCACTCCGCTCGGCCCGGGAAGGACCGAGCTCTGTAGCAGCTCCCACGTTGCCGTGGCCGCGCCGGCCCACCCGGACTCCGCCCAACGATGCAGCGCGGCAACGAGACGCTGGAGCATGCACGGAATCTAGCGTCTTGGCGCGGCCAGCTCCGAGAGCGTGACGACGCGGTATCCGCGCGCGCGAAGCACCGGGAGCGCCCGTTGCAGCGTCTCGACCGTGCGGCCCCCGCGGCTGCGTCCGTCGTGCAGCACGATCACCGCGCCGGGCCGCGCGTGCGCCAGCACGTAGGCCGCGGACAGCCGAGCCGACGCGTGGTGTGCGTCATAGGGATAGACGGAGCCGAGCGCGCAGCGATAGCCCTCGCGCTCGATCGTATCGAGCATGGCGTCGGAGTACCAGCCCGACGCCGGTCGCAGCCAAGGCACCGTGCCGAATCGACCGAGCACCGTGCCCGCCGCCCGGACGTCGGAGGCAAACGCATCGGCGGGTTGGCGGATGCTCGGCGCGTCGTGCACGAGATGATTCCCGAGCTCATGCCCCTCGCGCACCGCTCGGGCGACGAGCGCCTCCAGACCGCGCACGCGGCTCGAGATGAGGAAGAACGTCGCGTGCGCTTCGTGCGCGCGCAGCACGTCGAGGATCGCCGGCGTGTACGTCGCGTCGGGGCCGTCGTCGATCGTGAGCGCGACGACGTGCTCAGAGGTGTCCACCGCGTAGAGGCAGCGCGGTGAGCGCGAGGCGATCCGCGGCAGGAGCCATCGCGGCGCGGTCCAGAGCGCCGCCGCGATGGCGGCGAAGGTCGTGACGCTACCGGCCAGCCACATGGATAGGAGCTCCGGCCCGGTTTACGGGACCCGCGGCCACGTCACGACGGAGCCGTAGATCAGCCGGCTCAACGCCGTTACGCGCCCGCTCGCGTCGCGGGTGAAGACGTAGCGTAGAAGGCCGATCCCGTCGTAGAGCGCCGGCAGCTCGAACAGCGCCGGTCCGATCGGCTCCAACACGCTTTCCGCGCCGGCCGGATCGATCAGCGCCAGCGTCGAGTCGCGTGCGACGATGCGCAGCACCCCTCCACGCTGGCCGCGATAGCTGCCGGCGTAGTCGGCGAGCGGTCCGGCTGCGGATGCCGGTAGGCGCGGCGTGAGCGTCAGCTCACGCGTGCTCTGTCCCGCGGTCACGCGCCAGCCCGCGCCGACCCGCTGCAGCACCGTCAGGAAGTGAAATACGTTCGAGTTGCCGCGCGCGCCTTCCAGGACAAGGCTGCGCACGACCACCGTGCCCTCGCCCGCATGCACGATGCTGGAGCCCTTCGCCTCGATCACCATCGACGGTGCCGGTTTGTGCGTCACCGCGCTGTTCAGCATCGCGACGCGATCGAACGTCTGCCCGTTGCTCAGGGTGAGCATCAGCCGCGGGGCGGTGTGCCGCTGGAGGTAGGC
>DATFOL010000169.1:0-6034 GCA_035265545.1 Gemmatimonadaceae bacterium
CTCGCGGGCTGGGCAATGCACACGACCTCGTGGGTCGATACTTCATGGAGCACCTCGAGATGCCGAGCGGCCAGCTCGCGCTCACGGGGGAGCGCGCGCCGAGCACCGTGATGTACGCGTTCGAGTTCGGGCGGACGAAGGCGCGGGGCGAGCTCGCGTTGAGCGCGGCGAAGCAGCGGGAGCAGCGAATGCTCAACGCGACCGTGTCGCTTCAGCCCACCACCACCGCGGAGCAGGAGGTGCTGAGCACCTTCCAGCGGATGACGCCGGAGCGACTGGAGGCCTACCGGAAGTGGGACGAAGGCGGACGCGTCGGCCCACTGTCGATCGGCCTGCCACCCGCACGCGCGGATACGGTCGTCGGCCCGCCGCGAATGTTCGACCTGCTGACGCGGCAGGAGCAGGCGCCGAACCCGGCCTCGCGCGTCACGCTCGGACGCGAGCACGATGCGCTGGGGATGCCGCGCGCCACGCTCGACTGGCGGCTCACCTCACTCGACCGACGCTCCTTCCGCGCATTCTACGAGGTACTCGGCCGCGAGCTCGGACGGAGCGGTGTCGGCCGCGTGCGCATGAATGACTGGGTGACGTCGACCGAGGAGTCGTGGCCCGCCTCGACGGGCGGCGGCTGGCATCACATGGGTACGACCCGGATGCACGACGACCCGAAGCAGGGAGTGGTGGACGCGAACTGCCGCGTGCACGGCATCGGCAATCTCTCCGTTGCCGGCGCCTCGGTGTACCCGACCGCGGGCTGCGCCAACCCGACGCTCACGCTCGTCGCGCTGAGCCTTCGTCTCTCGGACCGTCTGAAAACCGCGCTGGGCTGACAGCGCGGCCGTGTTGGTCCAGTCTCGCTTCATGGATTCGAACAGCCGCAGCGACTACCGCTTCGCCGTCAACTCGTCGTAGACGACACCGAGGGTGTCCGGCAGCTGCCCGGGCCACCCGAGATTCGCCACCGCGGCCGGCCGCAGCGCGACGACCTCGGCGCGAGTCCGCCCTTCCTTGATCGCCGCGCCCACGGCATCACGCAACCGATCGAAGTAGTCCCGCTGTCGCTGCAGTCCGGCGAGATCGGTCGCCGGCCCATGCCCGGCGACGACTCGCGTCGCAGGCGTGCACATCGCCATCGCGGCCGCGAGCGAGCGGTCCCACCCCACCGTCGTGGCGCCCGCACGGACGTCGACGAAGGCGTGATGCCGGTTGAACAGCAGGTCGCCCACGTGGAGGATGTTCAGCTCCGGGATCCGCACGATGACGTCGTTGTCCGTGTGCGCAGGCGTCACGTGGGTGAGCTGCACGACGTAGCCTGCGGCGCGCAGCTCACGCTCGGTCTCGAGCGTCTCGGTCGGCGCGAACGACTCCGGCGTCACCCGGTCGAGCGTGCCGATGAACTTCTCGACATCGCGCCGCGCCTCGGCTGTGACGACGACGTCGAACCCGGACTCGCGGAGGCCGGCGGCGTACGCGTCCACCGGCGCTCCCTTCAGGCTCGCGAGCGACTGGCCGACGTCGGCGAGCACCCGACGCTTCGCACGCGCATGCGCGACCGTCGTCGCGGTGCCCGCGAACGCGTCGTTGCCACCGGTGTGATCGCCGTGGTGATGGGTGTTGATGACGGTCCGGATCCGCGCCCCGAAGGCACTCGCCTCGCGCGCGAGCACCTGGCCGAACCCGGACACCTTGGTGTCGACGAGGAGCGCCTCCCCTCTGCCGACGACGACTAGGGAGTTGCCGCCGGTTCCATAGGCGACGCGAGCCGAGGGGCCGATCGACTCCCAGCGAAACGCGGTGTCGGCTGACCGTCCGCTGAGCCGGCGACGCAGCGGCGCCGGCAGCAGCGCCGAGCCGGCGGCGAGCGCGGTCAGGGCGAGGAAGTCCCGTCTGGTCGGCATGTCGCGTCCATTCACGTCGGTCATGTAATGTGCCTGTGGTCTTCGATTCGGTCTGGGCGAACACCGGAGCTCCCGCGGTCGGCTCGGACGGCGACCGCTCCAGGCTTCACTACTTCTGCGATGGCGCTCGCGGACTCTAGCACGAAACTGCCTTCCGCTCATCGCTGGCGCACGCTTCGGCATGGGACGCGCGCCACCCCGTGGCTGCTCGACCCGTTCCCAGGCACTCCTGGAGAGCTCTTGCTTTTTGCCCATTATTGAGCTATTGTTGTCCAATAATAGACAGGATGGCCCCGTGCCGCAGACGCTCGATACCATCAACGATCCCAACACCCGGAAGAAGCTCACCGCTTCCTCGGTGCGGGCGTTCACTCAGCTCGCTCGGCTCTGGGACCTGACCGAGACGCAGCAGCTGACCCTGCTCGGTGCCTCGATCTCCCGCGCCACGCTCAACGGCTGGAAGACGGCGGGTCCGAAAGCGCCGTTGAGCGTCGATCAGATGATGCGCATCAGCTACCTGCTCGGCATCTATGAGGGACTCCAGCGCTTTTTTCGTCGAGCCCCCGTCGAGGTGGAGCGGTGGATCCGGCGTCCGCGCACGGAGGCCCCCTTCCTCGGAGCCGCGCCCCTCGATGTGATGCTCCGGCAGGGCATTCCGGGGCTGGAGGCGGTGCGCCGGTACGTCGATGGGGCCGCGGGTGGGCCGCCCAGCAGGGCGTGGCACTCGGTAGCACCCGCGACAGAAGGCTGACCAACCGCACGTTCGCGAGCGACCGCGTGCCCGGCAGACCATGGCATCCCCCCGCGCTGGCCTTCGGGCTGCCGCTGGAGCTGACCGTACCCGGGGTCGGCTCGCTCGAGGCCGAGGACGTCCGCTGGCGTCCTTCCTATCGGATCATCGCGAGCGAATGGGCGGGTGAGAACCTCTTCGACCGGCTCGTAGGCGAAGAGGAGTCGGACGACGTACGCGCGATCGCCGACCTCACCAACCCGCAGACCCTCGCCGAGATGGGGGAGGTCGAGCTCGTGCCGTCGGGGGACCAGCACTTCGGTCCCGGGTCCGGGCTCATCATGGCGGCGTTCACGTGGCCCCGCATGCCCTCGCGATTCTCCGACGGGTCGCGCGGGACCTATTACGCGGCTCGCGAGGAGGAGACGGCCATTCGCGAGACGGTCCATCACGACGAAATCTTTCTCGCCGGATCAGGTGACGTCGTCGTCGAGAAGACCGTGATCGAAGCGGAGCTCGACGCGACGCTCGTGGACGTTCGAACGGGGAGACCGGCCCCTCCCGGGCTCGATCACCCGACGGACTACTCCGCTGGCCAGGCGTTCGGCGGCGATGTGCGCCGACTCGGCGGCGACGGAATTCTCTATCACAGCGTCCGCCACCGTGCGCCCGACGGCGGTCCGCTGGGCGAGTGTGCCGCGGTCTTTCGTCCATCGGTGCTCCGCGATGCCGTCGCCGCGAGGACGATGGAGTATCACTGGGACGGCAGTCGGATCACGCTCGCGCGCTGAGCGTCCGTTCGGTCGACGCGCAGCGCTGAACGCCCGTCCGCTCAAGCGCGTGCGCTGAGCGTCCGTTCGCTCACTCCGGGTACGCAACACGCCGCACCGCGACCCCACGCTTCCACACCTCGACGATCCGCCGCGTCGCGACGATGTCCCGCGTCGGATTGCCCTCCACGAGCACGAGATCGGCGCGCAATCCTGCCGCCACTCTCCCGCGATCGTCGAGCCGGAACGCCCGCGCTGCCGCCGACGTCGCCCCAGTCAAAGCCTGCACCGGCGTCAGCCCCGCAGCGACGAGCAGCTCCAGCTCCCCGTGCACCGATGCGCCGTACGTCGCGCCCGGCGACGGTGAGTCCGTGCCTGCGAGCAGCGGCACGCCCGCGCGCGCGAGCTGCCGTACCGCCTCGTCCGTAGCGGCGCACGACGCTCCAGCGCGTGCCGGGAACGTCATCGCGGCGCGCGCGCGCATCGACGGGCGAATGTATGGCCGCAACTGCGTGTCCGACGCGACCTTCGCCGCAATCGACCGCCCGCAGCCGCCGTACAGCACCGTCAACGTCGGCACGACGAACACGCCATGCCGTGCGGCGAGCGGCGCGAAGTCGGGCGAGACGGTCGCGTCGGTGAACAGGTGCACGAGTCCATCCGCGCCCGCCGCGATCGCGTCCCGCGCCTGCCACTCGCTCAGCACGTGCACGACGGCGAGCTTGCCGCGCGCGTGCGCCGCTGCGACGAGCCCCGCCAGCGTGCGGCGGTCGAGCATCGGCATCTTCCTGCCGAGCGACGACAGGTCGTCGTAGATGATCTTCACGTAGTCGGAGCCCTCGGCGATGCGCGCGTCGACGAACGCCTGCGCATCGGCCGAGTCGACGATGGTGGGGACGGGTGGTCCACCCATCTGCGAAGGATGTCCGCCGGGCACGGAGGCGCCGATGCCCGCCGTACGAACGGAGGCGACGCCGGGTGCGTCGGCGGCGCGCAGAGCTCTGATCCTCTCGAGCCGGCTCCCGCCGTTGAACATGTCGAGCATCGTCGTGACGCCGAGCGTGAGCGCCTGCCGCAGGTCGCCCTCGGTGCTGTCCGACAGGTGCACGTGCGCGTCGATGAAGCCGGGGAGCAGCGTGCGGCCACGTCCATCGACGACCTGCGCGCCCGCGGGGACGGCGAGCTCCGATCCGCCGACCTCACCGATCACGCCGTCTCTCACCACGACGCTGTGATGCTCGGCGACACGCTCGCCGTCGAACAGCCGGACGTCGCGGACGACGAACGTCCCCTGCGCCCACGCAGGCGCCGGCGCGAGAGCGAAGATCCACAGCAGAACGCGAAAGCGTCTCATGCGGTAGCCGACTCCGATCGAGGGTGGATTCCACAATGGGACACTTCGCGGTCGGGAACCGTTGGCGCGGGTCGCATCCTCCCAGCATCACGTCCGACAGTCCACTTGCGCCCAACGTCGAAATTACTTATCATGGCAACAGTAGCCCGGACGCCGATACAATGCCCAGACGCTCCCGAGTCCAATCCGAGATCAAGCAGCGCAGACCGTTCCGCTCCCGCGGCCAGGAGGCGACGATTGCGCTCCTTCGCACTGCGTCGGTCGTCGGTCGAGCCGTGGCGCGCGTCGTCGAGCCATCGGGGCTGAGCCTGGCGCAGTACAACGCGCTACGCATCATCCGCGGGGCAGGGGCCGCCGGTATCCCGACGCTCTCCGTTCGGGAGCGGATGATCGAGGAGGGGACGACGATCACTCGGCTGCTCGACAAGCTCGAGGAGTCGGGGCTGATCGAGCGCGAGCGGGCAGCGCCCGATCGTCGCCAGGTCATCTGTCACGTCACCGCCGCCGGCCGCCGGCTGCTCGACCGGCTCGACCCGCTGGTGGACGCGAGCGACGCGGAGGCGGTGGACGCCCTGAGTGACGCCGAGCTCGAGCAGCTCATCGCCATGCTCGACGCGATCCGCGCCGCCAATGCGCGGCGTGGGGCGGCCCGCACCGCCGCTCGGCCCACCGCGGGGGTGTAAACACCAATCGGTCGCGTGCGTCCAAGGTCATACGCAATGCATGCTCTGATCACTATTGTCCAGAAGGCCAAACTACTCATCAACGGAGACACCATCATGTCCACGAGAGACCAGGTCGAGAAGCTCGTTCGCTACGTCGAAGCCAACCGCATCCTCGATGCGCTTGACGAGCTCTATGCCGACGACGTGTCGATGCAGGACAACCTCAATCCCCCAGTCGTCGGCAAGGAAGCGAACCGCGAGCGCGAGCGCGCCTTCTTCGGCAGCATCACCGTGCACCAGCACCGCGCCCTCTCCGTCGCCGTCGACGGCGACCAGGCGGTGATCCACTGGCTGTTCGAGTTCACCGGCGCCGATGGGAAGCGGTACCGCATGGATCAGCTGTCGCACCAGGAGTGGAAGGACGGCCGCGTCGTGAAGGAGCGCTTCTACTACGACAGCGCCAGCATCGTCGACGGCAGCGCTGCCGCGGTCGCGGCCTAACGTCACGAGCCACCATGCACTCGCTGCATGCATTGCGTGAAATCATTGAGTTGGACTCATGGCGCTCACCGCGCAATCGTAGAGCCACGCACCGATCGATCGGTGCGTGGCTCTAC
>DATFOL010000170.1:0-7197 GCA_035265545.1 Gemmatimonadaceae bacterium
GCCGTCCCGCCCACGACGCGTTCGGCCGGGCGCTCAGGATGCCGACGTGCAGCGCGAAGAAGGCGAGCGCGGTGGAGACGGCCATCGCGGCGCTCGCATCCATCTGGTAGAGCGCCTTCACGCCGTACAGGTAGCCGATCATCGCCAGCGCGGCGATCGCGATGCCGAGCGTGGAGAACCAGTGCGCGATCTGCCGGACCAGCCGTGTCTGTCCGTCGAGGAGGAAGAGCGCCGCTCCGGCGAACGAGAAGCCGATCGCCGAATTGCTGGCCATCCGGCCGATCGGCCGATACGGCAGCCTCTTCAACTGATCGGGGAAGAGCAACCGGTCGATCGGGCCGTCCCACCCTGTGATGCGCTCGATGAGGGTGATCGCGCCGATCGCGAGCACGACGAGCGCAAGCGACCGCGCGATGAGCCACACGGTTCCGCGCTTGTGCTCTAGCTGCATCCATAGTGAGACGCCGCTGATCACGAAGGCCGCCGCCGTGAGCGGCAGCATGTGGATCTCACCGACGAACAGTCGCTGCAGGGCGTCGATGTCGATCGCCCAACCAGCGAGCACGAGCAGCCCGATGGCGATCGTCGTGAGCGCACAGGCTGCGGTGAGCCGCGCCGCCTCGGCCCGAGGAGGCCGCATCAGGGCCCTGCCTCCGGACAGGTGCTCCACACCGCCCCACACTTGCCCATGCTCGCGTCTCCGAGAAGTCGTGCAGCCCGACGACGGTACGCTGGCGCGCGGCAACGGCGTGTCAAGGGCATCCATCACACTGCGACCCACGCCGACTGTCACCCGCCAGACTCAGCCGATAGGCTCTACGGTATGGGCACGCCGAGCGAACGCGCAGTGACCGAGACCACGCGCACCGCGACATCCTGTGCGTAGCGCGGCGGCGTCAACGCCAATCGTCCCCCGGCGTGTCGCAATCGCGATTGGGCGAGCGGGCTGCCGGTGAGCACGTCGATCCACGTCGCATCGTAACGGCCGGCTGGAAGCTCCAGCACGAGATCTCCCGCGAGCCGGCCGTCCAGGTAGATCGCGTACGCGCGCCCGGGATCCACGAGCGCCTCGCGGAACGCGCCAGGCGCGCGCGCCACGATGCGCCGGTCGGGCCGCATGCGCACGAAGTCGAACCCCTCGACGAACCGCTTCAGCACGCCGAGCTGGCGCCTCAATGCGGGGCTGCCGCCCCCTGGTGCCTCGTTCCGAGCCGTGCCATCCGGCCGCTCGGCGGTGAACGAGTAGTCGAGGTTGTCGAACAGGGCGCCCCCGGCGAGCACGAACCGCCAGGCCTGGCGACGGTACGTCGAGTCGTCGGAGCCGGCGAATCCCGTCTCGTCGAGCCCCACGACGCGATCCCACCCGTAGTTCAGATCCACCGCATCGGGCGACGCGTAGTGGAAGTTGAGGATCGAGACGACGGAGTCCACGGCGGGGAGCGGGAAGCGGAAGTTGCCATAGTTCTGTGCGATGAGGTGTCGCTTCGGCAGCGTTGACTCTTCCTCACGCACCACCGCGGCGACGCGACGCTGCCACGCGAGCGACGCCTCGGTGGCGAGCTCCACGCGGTTCCGCCACTCCTCCTCCCATTTGGGGAGGTAATGGTTGATCGGCCCCGCGAGCGCGTGGTTGTCCGCCCACGGCTCGTTCTGGATCTCGTAGATCACGTTGTCGAACTCGTCGAGCTCGCGGACGATCTTGCGCACCATTCGCTCCTGGTGCGCCCATAGCGATCCATTCTGGAGCGTGTGCACGCGCTGCAGCGGGATCGAGTCCGTGGCGTTGACGTTGTTCGCGCGATTCAACGGATTGATTCGCCACTGCGCGTCGCCATAGATCGACGAGAAGAGCGTCACCTCCACGACCACGCCATGCTCGCCGGCGAGCCGCACGAAGTCGCGCAGGCGGCGGAAGTAGGTGGTGTCCCACTGGCTCAGGTCGAACTTGTTGCCGCCGCCGGCGTACCCCGGAGCTCCGCTCCGCGCCCACGGCGTGAGCGCTCGAGCGCCGTCGGGCGCCATGGTGTTGTGGCGAATGCCGAACGCGCCCTGCGGCTCGAAGTACGAGCCGGTGAAGAGTCGCGTGTAGTTGAGCCCATCGCGTGACAGCGTCCGCAGGTAGGTTCGCTGGTCGAAGTCCGGGTTCAGCACGGCGCCGTAGTGCTCGCCGGAGGTCACCAGCAGCGTCGGACGCCCGCGGAACTGGAAGTAGTGCGGGTTCGCCGGGTGCAGCCGGATCGGCTGCGTCATCGCGGCGCGATGCGGCGCGCCGAACGCCAGCACCATCGCGATCGCCGCCGCGACGTGGCGTCGTCGCGCTGTGCTGCAACTCATCGGACGTTCGTCGTTCACACGGCGGCTCCGCTTCCACACGATGCATATCCTCGAGCTCGAGTGGGATCGAAATTGGAGGGGCGCGTATTCCTTGGGCAACCGCGAGCGACTACGACCATGCATCCCATCGCCTGCACGCTGTCCGCCCAGCAGCTCACCGCCGAGCGCGAGACGCTCCTGCTCGGCCTCGCCGACCTCGCCGTCCAGCGCACGCCGCTCCCGCGGGGCATGCGGCTCCGCTTCTCGGCCACCGCCGAGCGGATGCGGCAGATCGACGCCGTCGTTCGGCGCGAACGCGAGTGCTGCCCGTTCCTCGAGTTCCGCTTAGGCCTCGCGCTCGGCGGCAGCTCGCTCACCCTCGACGTCACCGGCCCCGATGGGACGGCGACGCTGCTCGCCCAACTGCTCGACCAACCGGTCGCGGCGTAGCGCGCGACGCACGCGCCTCTCTCGCCAACTCGCGGCACGAGCGACATCTTGACCGCCCGCAGCGCCGCGCGCGTGAAGCACGCGGCCGCAGCACGCATCCGACCGCTCCCACGAGAGATCGCGCATGACCTTCGCACGAGGCCGGGCGACCGCGTTCGGCAGCATCGCCGCGGCGCTGCTCGCCCTGGCCTGTTCTCCTGCCGCCGAACGTGCCGACTCGGCCACCGCGAATCCGGCGTCGGCTGCAACGCCCTCGGCGACGACGGCGAGCGTCACCCGCGAGCGCTTCGGCGTCGCGCCCGATGGCAAGCAGGTGGACGTCTTCACGCTCGTGAACGCGCACGGCATCAGGGCGCGCATCCTGAGCTACGGCGGGATCGTTCAGCTACTCGAGACTCCCGACCGGGCCGGCAAGCTCGACGACATCGTCCTCGGCTTCGACGACATGCAGGGCTACGTGAAGAGCTCGCCGTACTTCGGCGCGATCGTCGGTCGCTACGGCAACCGCATCGCCCGCGGGCGGTTCACGCTCGACGGCAAGACCTACTCGCTCGCGATCAACAATCCGCCGAACCACCTGCACGGCGGGATCAAGGGCTTCGACAAGGTCGTGTGGGACGCGCAGTCGTTCCGGAGCGATAGCGGCACGGGCGTCGTGCTCACCTACACCAGTCCCGACGGGGACGAAGGCTACCCGGGCAACCTGCGCACGCGCGTGACGTACACCCTGACTGATCGCGACGAGCTCGCGATCGACTACGAGGCGACTACCGACAAGGCGACGCCCGTTAACCTCACCAATCACACGTACTGGAACCTCGCCGGCGACGGAAAGCGCGACATCCTCGGGCACGTGCTCACCCTCGACGCGGATTCGCTCACGCCCGTTGACTCCACGCTCATCCCGACGGGTCAGGTCATGCCCGCCGCCGGAACGCCGTTCGATTTCCGCACACCGACGGCGATCGGCGCACGCGTGAACGACCCGCACGTGCAGATCCGCTACGGGCGTGGCTACGACCACAACATCGTCCTCACTCGCGGGGGGCGCACGGGCCTCGCGCACGCCGCGCGGGTCACCGAGCCGACCACCGGACGCACGCTGGACATCTCCACCACCGAACCCGGCGTGCAGTTCTACAGCGGAAACTTCCTCGATGGCACTGCCGTCGGGAAAAGCGGGCGTGTCTACCGCCATCGCTACGGCCTGGCACTGGAAACGCAGCATTACCCGGATTCGCCGAACAAGCCGAACTTCCCCTCGGTGATCCTCCGTCCCGGCGAGACGTATCGGACGCGAACTGTGCTCACGTTTGGGGTGACGAAGTAGAGCGCGGCGCGAAGCGCCGGCGCTGTGACTCAGTGACTCAGTGACCTTCGCGCCGCTGCGCGCCGCTAGTGACTCGGTTGACTGAGTCACTGAGTCACTGAGTCACTGAGTCACCGAGTCACCGAGTCACCGAGTCACCGAGTCACCGAGTCACCGAGTCACCGAGTCACCGAGTCACCGAGTCACTGAGTCACTGAGTCACTAGATGCTAAAAGACTGGCTTTCTCGCCTCCTCGGCGCTCAACCTTCGGAAGAGCCCCCAACCGAATCCCGCATCATCGAGGGGATCCGCGTCGACGTGCTCAACACGCGTGAGGACGTCAGCACCGAGCGGGTGTTCCGCCGCGCCGAGGCGGTGATCCGGCGCGTTGAGCAGTATCAGCCGTGGCGCCTCGCGCACATTCGGCGCGACATCGCTGGCATCGTCGTCATGCGCTACGCCTGTCGGGCCGCCTATTTCCCCGACGGCAAGCTCTGCATGCTCGAGCTCACCTTCATGGCGAACGAGCAGTTCTCCGACTCGCAGGTCGCGGCGTCGTTCGTTCACGAGGGAATGCACGCGCGACTCGACCGCCTGTCCGAGCGTTATGGCGTCGCCCCGTTCGCGCAGGCACGCGCGCGACACGAGCGCATCTGCCGCCGCGCCGAGCTCGACTTTGGCCTCGCTGTCCCCGACGGCGCGCCAGTGGTGCAGCGCGCCATCGAGTCGATGCGGCTCGCCGACGAAGAGGTCGCGCCGGCGATCGAGTGGGGTGAGGCCAGCCGGCGAGTCGCCGAGGTGGACCGCGCGCAGGTACTTTCGCCGGGCGCCACAAAGCTGCATTCTGACGGATGACCACCGACCCCCCGGCGGATCCGGGTACTCCCCAATCGCTGGGGCCTCCGGTGTCGCCCGCGGCGCGCGAGCGCGTGATCGCGTTGCTCACCGAGCGCTACGCCCAGGACCACCTCACCCTGGAGGAGTTCGAGCGCCGCGCCGAGGCCGCGTACGCCGCGACGACCCCCGCGGTGCTCATGGCGCTCACCGCCGATCTGGGCGAGGGAGGAGTGCCAGCCGTTCGGGCGAGCCTCCCCGCCGGCAATGTCGGCGTCGTCATGGGCAGCCTCGTGCGCGACATGCACGCGGTGCCGCGTCACCTCGACGTCCGGACCGTGCTCGGTAACGTCGAGCTGGACCTCACCCACGCCAGCTTCGCCCCTGGCGTGACGGAGATCGCGCTGCACGCCTTCATGGGTAACATCGAGATCCAACTGCCTGCTCATGTCGGAGTGGAAGACCACGTGAGCGCGGTGCTTGGCTCGTTCGAGTATCGGCGCCATCCACGCGCGGCGAGCTGGGCCGAGAGCAGCAGCGTGGCGTGCGTGGTGCGGTTCACCGGCCGCGTGACGATGAGCTCCGCCGAGGTCGTCATGCGGAAGGACGCGGAGAGCGGCAGCGGAAGCTTCGCGGGCTAGGATGGCGTCCGAGCGCGGCGACGACCCCAATCCAGTCGCCGTCGGCTTCATTCTCCGGCTCGCGCGCGCGCTCCACGCCTACGGCCATTCCGCGCCACGTCTCGAGGACATCCTCGCGGCTACCTCCGACCGTCTGGGTCTCGCCGGTCATCGCTTCTTCTCGATGCCCACCCAGATCATGGCTGCCTTCGGGCCTGAAGAGCGACAGCGGACACACCTGCTGCGCGTCGAGCCGGGCGAGACCAACCTCGGCAAGCTCGCCGCGCTCGAGGACCTGTCGCGCGAGGTCGCGCACGGACGCATCTCGCCGCAGGAAGGGATGGCACGCATCGAGCTCATCGTCGCCGCACCCTCGCCGTACGGTCCCGCGCTGGTGACGCTCGCGCACGGCGTCCTCTCCGGCGCGGTCTGTCAGTTTCTCGGTGGCGGCTGGCGCGAGATCGTCGTCGCCACGGTGCTCGGGCTCGGGCTCGGCCTGTTCGCGATCTACGCCGCGAATCACACGCGAGTGAGCCGGGTGTTCGAGCCGCTCGCCGCCTTCTTCGTGAGCGCGGGGGCGATCGGGCTCGCGTGGCTGGTCGGGCCGATCTCGGTGTTCCTGGCGACGTTGTCCGGGTTGATCGTGCTGCTGCCCGGACTGCTGCTCACCACCGCGATCACCGAGCTGGCCACGCGGCACCTCGCGTCGGGGACGCTGCGGATGAGCAGCGCGTTCATGACGCTGCTCGGGATCGTGTTCGGGGTGGCGCTCGGGACGCGCCTCGGCGCGGCGGTGCTCGGGATGCCGGTCGTCGCGGCACCAGGGCCGCTCCCAGATTGGGCGCCGCTCGTCGCGATCGTGCTCGCGGCGCTCTCGTCGGTGGTGATCCTGCGCGCCGATCCGCGCGACACGCCGTGGATCGTCGCCGCGGGAGTGCTCGGCGTCGTCGCCGGCCGGGTCGGGGCGCTGAAGCTCGGGCTCGAGCTGGGCACGTTCGTCGCCGCGTTCAGCGTGGCATTGGCCAGCAGCGGCTACGAGCGGTGGCGCCGTCGACCCGCGCCCGTCGTGCTCGTGCCCGGGATTCTCCTTCTCGTGCCGGGAAGCATCGGCTATCGCAGCATGGCCTCGCTGATGGAGCGCAACACGGTCGCCGGCATCGACACGGCGTTCACTACGGTTCTGACCGCCGTATCCCTGGTGGCCGGCCTTCTCATCGCCGGCGTCGTCGCCCCCGAGCCCAAGCGCAGCGCAACGCCAAGCCTGCTCACGCCGTAGCTCCGACACACTAGGGCTGACCGGCGTTCACGCGGCGTGGCGGACTGAGAGCGCACGGGGATCTGTTGACCTGCTCGACGGCCGACCTGCTGAACTGCAACTGATTGGCGCGGAGGACGCGGAGAACAGAAGGGGCCGCGGAGACTTCGAGAAGCCGCCGCGCGACGCAGGCGTCGATGCCGACCCCAAGCAGTGCTTTGGGAGTGCGGATGGAGAGGAGCGCTGCGCCAGTGCACGGAGCGCGAATCCGGAGAGCCGTTCTCCGCGTGCTCGCGGTCCCTCCGCGCTGCTCCGCGCCGATCAGTCGCAGTCCGCCGTTCTCCTACCCTCGCAGTTCCTCGAAACCTCCTTTCAAGCAGTTGCAGTTGCAATTCCTGGATGTCTCCACACCTCC
>DATFOL010000171.1:0-9262 GCA_035265545.1 Gemmatimonadaceae bacterium
CCGCGGGACGACGAAAACTGGGCGAAGGCGACGGAGGACAAGGATGAAGACTCGGAACTCAGCGTTGTGTGCACTCGGCCTCGCAGCCGCCATCACCCTCGGCGGCGCCGTGACGGCTGCGGCTCAGGACACCACTCGGGCGCGTTCACAGACCCGTATTCCGGTGCGGAAGGATCAGCCGGCGGCGGTCGCACCAAGAGTGGACACCGTGACGGTCACGCGGACGGACACCGTGGTCCGCACGCGGACGGACACCGTCACAGTGACGCGCGTAGACACGGTGACACGGATCGAAGAGCTGCCGTTGCAGCCGCTTCGCGCCTTCCAGTTCGGCGTGGGCGTTGGCGCGGCGCTTCCGACCGGCGATTGGCGTAACGTGACGAAGGATGGTTTTGACGTTCACGCCCACCTCGGGTGGTTCCCGGGCGCGAGCGTGTTTGGTATCCGCCTCGATGGTGATTACGTGAGCATGGGCGGACGTGATACGGATTGCTCCGGCTGCCCGGGCGCGAAGCTGATCTCGGGAACGGGTAACGTGGTGCTTCGCTTCCCGATGGATCGGAAGAGCCCGGTCAACCCACAGATCTACTTCCTGGGTGGCGCCGGTCTCGATTGGTTCCAGGACTTCACGCCGTACCGCACGACCGAGCGTCCTCCGCTCATCGTGTCGGCTGGCGCGGACACCTACCGTGGCGCCGGCTCGGTTCTCCCCGGCACCTCGGCGCTCTCTGACGATCAGCTCTGGCATTGGAACGTCGGTGGCGGAATCCAGCTCGGCCGGTTCTTCATCGAATCGAAGTACACGGCGATCAACACCGAGAACAAGAACTCGGCCTACGTGCCGATCCTGGTCGGCATCAACTTCTAGTCTTTCTGGTTCTCGAATTGCCTGCGGGGGGCGTGAACTTCACGCCCCCCGTAGTGTAGTTTTACAGCATGCTGCGCCCACTCATTCGCACACTCTGGCTGAGCTCGCTTCTGCTCGCCACTGGTGGCTCGCTGGCCTCCGCCCAGGGCGTCGAGGTCACCAACGATAGCACGAGCGACTCGGCGCCGACGGCGTCGGCGCAGCGTCAGGGTCGCAACTGGTTCGTGTCCCTGCTGCGAAGGGGCGAACGTCGCGGCGATGACACGGTGGGCACGCCGGGCCTGGCGACGGCCGCACCTGTCGACACCGAGTCGGCCAATGCGGGCGGATCGATCGTCCCCGAGAACGCCGTCCCCGCGCGCCGGGTGGTGCGCTCGTTCAAGTCTCGCAAGGACAGCCTCGAGTGGCGCTCGGCACGCAACGTCGCGATGCGCTCGAGCGGCTACCGCATCATCGTCGATCTGTTCGCGCGAGAGCTCTACGTACTGGACCGCGACGATACGCTGCGCGTCGCCCCCGCAGCGACGGCCATGAACGCGACGCTGTCGTACGGCGGTCGTACGTGGCGGTTCGAGACGCCGCGCGGCGTGCGTGTCGTGCGCGGAAAGGAGAAGGATCCGGTGTGGACGCCGCCCGAGTGGCACTTCGCCGAGGTGGCGCTGGAGCACGGGCTCAAGCTACGCTCGATGTCGAGCGGTCAGCAGATCCGACTCAAGGACGGCACCATCCTGACGTCGCGGCGTGACGAGGCGGGCATCATCCGCAAGGGCTCGAAGACGTTCGTGCCGCTCGTGCTCGACGAGCACGTGGTGTTCGACAACACGCTGTTCATTCCGCCGCAAGGCACCAAGCATCGCTCCATCCAGGGCGAGCTCGGTCACTACAAGCTCGACCTCGGCGATGGCTACCTTTTGCACGGCACTCCGTACGCGCGCTCGATCGGCGCCGCGGTGACGCATGGCTGCGTGCGTCTCGCCGACGACGACATCGAGTGGCTCTACGAGAACGTGCCCGTCGGTACAAAGGTCTACATGTACTAGGCCGCGCTAATAGCGCGGGATCGCCAGTCCGCCGGCGTCCTCGTAGAACTGCACACGGCCCGGCGCGTAGCGCTTCGTGAGCACGATGATCTGACCGGTATGCATGGAGAAGTGCTCGACGACGTGGTACACGGCGTCGAGCACTTTCACGTCGCGGCCCTGAATCCGCCGCGGTTCCTCGAGCTGCCTGGCGTCGAGTCCCGCGAGAACGACATCGACCTCGCCGAGCGTGTCGCGAAGCCGCTGCATCAACGTCTCCGCGTCGTGGCCGGCGCGCGCCGAGAACTCCGCACTTCGCTCGCGTACGTCCGGCGCACCTCCCACCCCCGCGACGATCCACTGTCGCACGTTGCCCGCCAGATGCAGCAGGAGGTTGCCGATGGTGTTCTCCGACTCGTTGCTGCGGCGCCAGAGCGCGTCGGCGGGGAGCACGTCGAGGCAGCGTTGGATCTTGGCGGGATACTCGCGCACGAGATAGTGGCGCGACCGGTCGAGGAACGCCTCGGCGATGTCCACGACGCGGGAGCTTAGGGAAGTCGGCGGAGGTTCCCGGCCGTGAGCGCGTACTCGTCGGCGGCCATCATGAGCACGATGTCGGCGACGATCGCGCGAGGATATCCGTAGGTCGCATCGTACTGCACATCGAGCCGCTCGGCGCGCTGCGCGAGGCGCTGCTGCACGTCGGCGAACAGCTCATCGACGCGAGGCCAGACGGTAAGCTGGGTGGTCGCGGGCCGTCCGTCGCGGGTGCGAACCACCGAGACGATCGCGTCGTTGCGCACGATGATGTGCACTTCCTCAGTGGCTTCCGGGAGGCAGAAGCAGCTCCGTCGAAAGTCATACTCGTAGTCGTGCATCCCCGCGCTCGCCCAGCGCTGCCGATTGCGAGTCAGCTCGCGCTCTTCGGCCGAACGTTCCGACGCCGTCGTCATCGAGCAGCTTGTCGACGGGGGGAGCAGAAGGGCCAGGGTCAGCAGCCGGATGAGACGCGGCGTACGGTTCCACGAACGAGGTGCGGGGTCATGCGGGGCGGTCATACACGGCACAACCCGCACACCCGTGGCGCCGTCACCCCGTGCGATCCGAGTGCCCCAGGGCGCGGTCGGGGGCGATGCGATCCCGAACGAGCTGCTTGAGCTCCTTGAGCTCGGGGAATCTGCCTTCACTCGCGCGCGACCAGATCGTCTCGCCGTCCAGCGACACCTCGAAGACTCCCTCCTCGCCTGGGCGAAGCGCGACCTCCGTGAGCTCGCGCTCGAAGGTGACCAGGAGCTCCTGCGTCATCCACGCAGCGCGCAATAGCCAGCGGCAGCGAGGACAATAGGTGATCTGAACGCGTGGCAAGCGAGCGAGGTGCTACGGCTTGATCTGCACCGGCGTGCCGTCGGGCACGGCGCGCCAGATCTCCTCGATCTCGTGGTTGGACAGCGCCACGCAGCCGTTCGTCCAATCGTTCTGGAGATGATTCGTTCCGGCCTCGCTGTACTCCTTCGGCAGGCCGTGAATCATGATGTCGCCGCCGGGGTCCACGCCGAGGGCCGCAGCGCGGGCGCGATGCGCATCGTCGGGATACGAGATTCTCAGCGCGAGGTGGAACTTGCTCGCCGGGTTGTGCGCGTTGATGTAGAACACCCCTTCGGGCGTGCGCTGATCGCCGGCGCGCTCCTTGTCGCCCACCGGCTTGCTGCCCAGCGCGACGAAGTAGGTGCGCACGGGCACGCCGCGATTGAACAGCACGAGCGTGCGCTCACGCTTGTACACGACGATGCTGTCCGCCGCGGCCGGTGCTCCGAGCTTGATCCTCGCGCTGGGGAGCGGCACCGCGTACAACGGCTCGAAACGCTCGGAGCTCCTCACCGACACGACGGTGCGCGGGTCGACTCGCGCCATGGTAGCGGCATTGCGCGGGCTCGCTGCGGCCGCGACGGCGTCGGCAGGGGCGACGACCGGGGCCTTCACCTCGGCAGCTGGCTTGGCCTCCGGTGCCGGCTTGCTGTCCGGCGCCGTGACGACCTTCGCCTCCTTCGAGACGTTGGACGACGCCACGACCGAAGTAGGGGTCGAAGCGGAAACCGTCGACGTCGGGTCGGACTTCGCCGTAGTCGGCGGAGCAACGACGACCTTCGCCGCCGAGTCCTTCGCCGACAGCGGCGAGGGCGCAGCCGGAGTCGCGGTCGCCACGACGGACTCGGGAGGCGCAGACGGCTTGGCGTCCACCATCGTGGAAGACACCGAAGTGGCAGCCGGCGCAGCCTGCTGGACGACCGCGGTTGGAGTTACGGCAGGGGTTTGGGGCGCCCGCTGCGTCCCCGAGCTCACCGGACTGATCGGCGGCTTTATCTCGGGCGCCGGCTGCTTCGGCGCGGTGATGGTCGGCGCCGGGAGCGTGGTGTCGGGACGCGCGGCCCCAGGCTTCGGGGTAGCGCGAACGCTGTCAGCCGAGTGGCTGACCGAGGCGGACAGAGCAGTAAAAAGCAGAACGAGCAGCATCAGCGCTGTCGGGCAGCAGGGGAGAGAGAGTGTACGCTCGAAGAAGACCGCTGTTCCACACGCCGGCCCCCGGGGGAGTGACGATCCAACGTGTGGTGGGTCTCGACGGGTTGCTGCGCACCACAATTCTCGTGCATTGACCAGCAGAATGCCAGGTCCTCGTAGGCCTACACCCGGTCAATTTCAGCTTCCGTGCCGGAATGGAACAGCCCGGGAGACGCTCCTCGACGTCTCCCGAGCCGTTCAGTCGCGATCGAGGGCCGCTCGGCGTCACGCGCTCGTGGCAAAACGCCTGTGACCGGTGCGGTGAGCGACGCCTTGGACGCTCTCGCGACTCCCGCCACGGCAATAGACACATCACGTGCCGCACGCGCGATGGGACGTTGATCGTACCATCAACCATTGGTGCGGCCACGCACGCCGACGATGAACGCACGTGGCGGCACACTAACGTCCCTGGTCGAACAGCACGTCCACCGGGATCCGCTTCGCCTTCAGTCGGTCGAGGTCCGCCTGGAGCGTGCTGCCGATGGTGCCGAGCTCCGTGTTGAGGGCACCGACGCCGGCATAGTCGCCGTTCCCCTGTAGCACGAGGATGCGGCGGGAGAGCGAATCGCTCGCGACGCGCATCTTCGCGAAATCGACGCGATACTTCCCGTCCGAGCCACGCGTGAAGGCACCCTGGCGCTCGAGGAAGTTGAACGCCACGACGTTCGCGCGCCCATGCGCATCGGACGCGCCAAAGCGCACGGACCGGAAGAGGCTCGCGAGGAAGGTGACGTAGTTGTCCTCGATCGATTCCTTGCCCATCTCGCCCTGTGCGTTGAGCTGCCGCAGCATGTAGAGACCAAGGATGTCCGCTTTGCCCTCCTCGAGGGCGCTGTAACGCTCCTTGATCGCCGCGCGCACGGTGCCCTTCCCGTCGATGGTGTTCTTGATCCCGAGACCGTGCGCCACTTCGTGGAACATCACGTTCTCGAAGAACGCGTCGAAGGTCACTCGTGGGAGCTGGTCCGCCGCGATGAGCTCCTGCGCGATGGGCAGTAGAATCCGATCGAACTTCGCCCGCACCGCGTTCTTGAGCTGCAGCCGCCGCGCACCTTTCTCCAGCTGCACGACCTCGTCGTTGGGCAGGTTGATGGCGATCGTCTTCACGCCGGCGTTCGCCTGCCCCGAGACGAACACGACATCGTACGCGTTCAGATCCGCGTCAGTGCCCGGCCTCTCGCGCTTGTAGGCCTCAGGCACGGGGATGCCACGCTGGAGCGCGGGGAGCATCGCGGCGTACTTGGCCAACCGTCGGCTCCACGCGAGATCCTTGATCAATACGAACGACTCGGCCGCGGTCTTGTAGCCGAACAGCTCGTCCTCGTACGACTCGATCGGGCCGAGCACGATGTCGAGCCGGTTGCGCTTCATGTCCATCCACGCCATGTCGCTCGAACGGTACTGATCGGTGAGGAGGGCGGTCGCGAGCAGCTCGAGGTATTTCCGCAGCCCCGGATCCTCCGCGAGTACCGCTGCGGCGCGCACTTTCGCCGCCGCGCGCTGATTCGCCGCCGCGAAGAACTTCGAGTAGGGGATCGTCGTCAAGCGGCCAGACGCGTCGCGGCGGATCATCGTGTACCACGACTTCAGGCTGTCGGCACGAGCGCCGCCTGCCTGGATCTCGCGCTCGAACTCCGCCTTCGTCATGTCGCGCGGATAGAAGTTCGCACCCGGTGGCTTGGGCCCCACGCCGGCGACGAACGGTGCGTTGTCTTCAAGGCGATTCCACGGGCCGACCATGACCTCGGCCAGACGGCGCGCCGCGGGATCGGTGATCGACGAGAGCACGGAATCGCGCGGTCCGATGACCTGGACCCAGAAGACGTCGTGCATCTCGCGGGCTGCGTCGATGAGGAGGGGCAGCATGCGCCGCTCGTTGCGCGTCAGCGAGGCGGTGTCGGCGACGAGCTTCACCGTCGTGAACTTGGCCAGCACCTCGTCCGGTCCGGCCGAGAGCGTCGGCGCCGGCGACACGGGCATCGGAGTGGGTGTCGGCGGTGTGGGCGCGAGTCGGCGCTGCTGCGGACGACCATTCGGATTCCAGCGCGGCGCGACTCCGTCGGCGAGGAGTCGCGCCGCGGCGGCGCCAGCGCGGATCACGGCCGTCATGTGCGGGATGTCCACGTGCGCGAGATCGTCGCTCGGCTCGTGGTAGTCCGTGTGCATGTTGTATGAAGAGAGCGTGTGCGCCGGGACGCCGAGCCGCGCGAACGCGATGTTGTCGCTGCGCTCGAAGAACTGTTGGTCGGGGCGCTTGTCGGGGCCGATCGGCAGACCAGCGCGCGCGAACATCTCGCCCATCGTCGAGCGTTCGAAGCCGGTGAGCCATGCCCGTCCCGGGCCTCCCGCGAGCGAGTCGGGGCGACCGATCATCTCGATCTCGAGATTCGCGCTCATCTGCGTGACGGGAACGACGGGATGCTGCAGGTACCACCGCGTGCCGAGCAGACCGACCTCCTCACCGGTGGTCGCGGCGAAGATGACGGTCCGGCGTGGGCGTGGTCCAGCCGTCAGCGCACGTGCGATCTCGAGCACCGCGACGACGCCCGATGCGTCGTCGTCAGCGCCGTTGTAGATCGAGTCCCCTCGAACCGGGCGGCCGATGCCGAGATGATCGTAGTGGGCGTCGATGAGCACGGCCGAGTCGCGGACGGCCGGATCCGCGCCGCGCAGGACGCCGACGACGTTCACTGCGGTCACCCGCTGCCCAGGCGGCAGGGAGTCGAGCGCGCCGAAGCTCTCGAAGAGCACCGGACGCCGATTGCTCCCGGTGGTCACGAGGCCGATGGGAACACGCTGGAAGTAGCCGCTGTCTCCTGCGGGCTCGAGCCCGAGCCGCCGCATCTCGGCGGCGATGATCGCGGCCGCGCGCGCCGAGCCCGGCGACGCCGTCATGCGCCCCTCGAGCGAATCGTCGCTCAGCGCGCCAAGGAGCCGCCGCACCTCGCTCTCGGTGATGGTGCCGCCGACGGCGGCACGTCCGGAGTCGCCGCTCTGCGAGCCGGACATCGATCCGGAGCACGCGGAAAGGGCGATGAAGGCGACCAGGAGGGTGGTGCCACGACGAGAGACATTGTGCGAAGTGCGCATGTACGACGCGGTGTGGTCGAGTGAAGGTTCCCGAAGCAGGCCTGCCCTGAATATCGGGGCTCGAGCGACGAACGCCATCGGTTAGTGCCCGCAGGGCGAGCCCGGAGGCGGAAACAGCTTTCGACTATCCACCGGGTGCCACCACCATGCCGACAACCCGATTTCGAATCCATCGACGGACCGGCTCTCTGCTCCTCGCCCTCGGCCTGGCTCTGACCGTCTGGACCTCCATCGTCGCACGCGAGACCGCTCCGGCGAACGGGCTGGCGCTGACGGCCAGCTTGAGCGAGAGGACGCTGACGGTGAGGAGCGGCGGCGAGACGGTGAAGGTGTACGACGTGGCGGTCGGTACCGGCAAGCACCCTACCCCGGCTGGCACCTACTCGATCCGCAAGATCGTGTGGAATCCCGCCTGGGTGCCGCCCGATCAGAAGTGGGCCGAGGGGAAGGTCCCCCAGGGTCCGGGCGATCCGGAGAACCCGATGAGAGTGGTGAAGATCTTCTTTCGGGAGCCGGCCTATTACATCCACGGCACGGACGCGACGGGGTCCCTCGGCCGCGCGGCTTCACACGGCTGCTTGCGGATGGATCCCGATGAGGCGGGGGAGCTGGCCCTGATGGTGATGGAGAACGCGGGCGTCTCCCGCGATTGGGACTGGGTGAAGGGTATCCTGAATCTCGGCGAGTCGCGCACCGTCTCGCTGGAACGTCCGGCGCGACTGAGCATCGTACCGTAGTCGCTGGGCCGTCCGTGGGCCGGCCCTGGGGTGGGCACGTGAGTTGCCCGCCGAGGGAGGTGCAGCACTCCTCTTTCCGGGACTCACATGAGCTTTCTCACCTGGATCATCGTTGGACTGATCGCCGGCGTGCTCGCGTCGCTCGTGATGGGGGGTACGGGCTACGGGCTGATCGGCGACATCATCATCGGGATCGTCGGCGCGTTCGTGGGCGGCTGGCTGTTCAGTCGCCTCGGAGTGAACTCGCCGTTCGGGGGGCTGGCGGGGACCATTTTCGTCGCCTTCATCGGGGCCGTGGTGCTGCTGTTCGTACTCCGGCTCCTGCGGCGCGGCAGGGCCGCGCCGTAGTCCGCGCGGTGCGGGGCAAACGGGCGCGCGCTGTCACGACGCGCCCGTTTGCCGCGCCTCGCCACGGCGGTACACGTCGCGATCGACGATCTCCATGTAACCGCCGACAGACTCCGGTGCCATGAACCCGTGTCGCGCGTACAATGGCCCGGCATCGCGAGTCATGAGCGCGAAGCGGCGCAGCCCCTGGAGTCCGGGGTGGAGTCGAATGCTCTCGACGAGCCAGTCGCCCAGGCCCTGACCGCGACGTTCCTCGACGATGAACACATCGGCGAGATATGCGTACGTCGCCATGTCGGTGATGACGCGCGCGAAGCCGACCTGGGAATCGCCGTCATAGAGTCCGAAGGCGATCGATCCGGCGATCGACCGAACGACGACGTCTCGCGGAATGCCGCTCGCCCAGTACGTGGTGGAGAGCACGCGGTGGATCAGGTCGACGTCGAGCCGGGATCGGTCGGTGGAGACGAGCACGTCGCCGCGCCGGCGCTCGTAGAGCGGATCGCTCACGACGCGGGACGCCAGGGCCGCGGGGTCAGTCGGCCGAGGTGAAGGTGATGTCGGTGTCGATCGGCTTGCCGTGGCGCCATACGCCGGTTCCGGAGCGCGGCGGGGTGACCACCTCGAAGCGCACCTCGAGC
>DATFOL010000172.1:0-4671 GCA_035265545.1 Gemmatimonadaceae bacterium
CTTGCTCCCGCTGGGGTTTGCCGTGCCGCGGATGTCACCACCCGCGCGGTGAGCTCTTACCTCGCCGTTTCACCCTTGCCTGTGCGCCGGCGAACCGGGCCATCGGCGGTCTGTTCTCTGTTGCACTTTCCGTCGAGGCAAATCGCCTCGCCCAGGCGTTACCTGGCAGCGCGCCCTGTGGAGCCCGGACTTTCCTCGAGTGCTTGCACACTCGCGACCGTCCGGCCGACAGCATCCACGCGAAAGATAACGCATCCGGTCGATGACGAGGAGATGACGTGCTCCTCCTATACTGCCGCCGTTCCAGTTCGCGCGCATGGTCGATCGCCCGGTCTCCATGCGTCTCTCCACACTTACTGGAGGTGGATCGTGTCTCATGGAGGAAAGTCCAGCGACGAGCTGCCGCCGATTGCCACACTGCTCACTCCTGAAGAACGACTGCGCGTCGACGCGGCCGGGGAGGGTTGCTACCGGACGCTGCATCGCGAAACGGTCGACGATCTCATTCGAGATCTGAAGTCGCGGCAGGTACACGCGGTGCTGGTCTCCGTGAGCTGTGCCAGCAGGCACACCACCCGGGTGGCTTCGCTCGTCAGGGAGTTCCCTCGGATTCCGGCGGTGGCGCTCCTCAGCGAGTTCGAGCTCCGGACGCCGCACGCCGTGTTGGCACTCGGCCAGTGCGGGATCAGACGGCTCGTCGACGTCCGACAAGCAGCAGGGTGGCGTGAGCTGCGTGGCACACTCATGGCCGACACCGGAGATACGGGGCAACGCAGCGTCCTCGGCCAGCTCTCCATCGATCTAGCCGGCGTACCCGCTGACTGCTGGCGCTTCTTCGAGACGATCTTCATCTGCTCACCACGTATCGGCAACGTTCGGCTGCTCGCCCGCCATCTCGACGTCACGCCGAGCACGTTGATGAGTCGCTTCTTCCGGGCTGGCGTCCCGACTCCCAAGCGCTACCTCGCCATGGCACGCCTCGTTCGAGCGGCGCGCCTGTTCGAGAACTCGGGCTTTTCCATCGCCAACGTGGCCAACCATCTCGACTATAGCTCACCGCAGAGCTTTGGACGGCACGTGCGCACCCTGCTCCACATCACCGCTGGCGAGTTCCGCGAACGGTACGACTGTGCGAGCATGTTCACTCGCTTTCGCGACGACCTCGTGCTGCCATACGCCGAGGCACTCAAGGCGCTTCGTCCGCTCACCGCTCCGGCGGGTTGGGCGGCGATGGTCGCACGATCCCACCGTCGGAACGACGACCGCCAGGGGTGATCAGCGCTGTGCGGTCGAGCGCGCTAAGCAGCTACCTCGCCAGACACCGGCCCACTGATGGCAAGCTTGGTGCATGGCCGTGCTGGCGTGACCCTGTCATCCGATGCCTCCCTCTCCACCAACCGGGTGGAACGTCCTACACCCGACGTTCTGCCCGTGGACGTGCTCGAGGGGGCGATCCTGTCCGTTCTTCGCCAGGGTGCCGATGATCTCGGCGCACGTTGGGCTATTCAGGCTCGCTCGGTCCTCCTTCTGGATCAGACGGATGACCAAGAACCCGAGCAGGTAACCGACGCGGAGGGCTTGGTCAACGCCCTGCTAGGCGACGCCTCCGCGGGCGAGAGCGTCCCCGAGCATTCCATCGGGCTCGGTCTACGCTTCGGAGCCAGCGCCTTTGCTCGAGGCGTGTCGCTGCACCATGTCATGAAGGGCCTCGATCTGCTGACGGCGATGACGCTGTATGCGATGGAATCGGCGATCGGACAGGTCGAGGTTCCAACGGTCAATGCCGCGGACGGTATCCGGCTCTCCCGACGCCTGCAGAGTCGGGCCGCGCTGCTCTCGCTGGCAGCCACGCAGGGATACATGCAGGCATATGCCGAGACGATTCGTGAGGGGTTCCGACATCTGCGCCACGATCTTCGAAACCCCCTGGGTACCATCAAGAGCGTTCTGGCCTTGATGGACGACGAGAGCGTTCCGCTCGAGGCACGCGTGAATCCGAGCTTCCGTGCGATGGCGTCGCGAAACGCACGGTCGCTCGAGGAGCTCATCGCCGATCGCCTGAGCGATGCCGCCGCGCTGCTTCCGGTCGTTGCGGGTCAGGACGTATCGGTCCGGGCGATCGCGTGCGCCGTACGGCGCGAACTCCGAGCCGACGCAGAGCGGCGCGGCGTGAGCATCCTGGTCGATCAAGGCGGTGCGCACGGCCGCCTGGATGCCGCCGGGCTGGAGCTCTTGCTGCGTAGTGCGCTTCAGGTCGCGCTGCAGGAATGTGAATCCGGCGATCAACTGCGCATCGGGTTCGAACAGCCTGACGATCGTGTGGGCGTGGTCGTCTCCTGCGAATCCGGACGCTCACCGATCCGCGATGCGAGTGCGCTCGACCATCTCGGCAGACTGGCGGGACAGATCGGCGCCCAGATCGCTGCGTCCGAGAGCGTAGTCGTCTCGATTCCTCTTCGTCCAGGCGACCATGCCCGCCCGTCGGCCGATCGAGAACGCTCTCTGCGCGAGGCAGGTGGCTTACGCGATGGGGAGACGCGCCACGATGTCCGAGGCGCGCGCGAGAGCCACCACGGGCAGGCCGGCGCTCACTAGCGCGTCGCGCCCCCCTTCCTCGCGGTCCACGAGCGCCAGTACGCCAGCCACTGTTCCACCGGCGGCGCGTATCGCCTCGACGGCGCGGAGCGCCGAGCCCCCCGTCGTGATGACGTCCTCGATCACTGCCACACGATCGCCCTCGCGGAACGGCCCTTCGATCAGTCGTCCGGTGCCGTGCGCCTTGGCCTCCTTCCGCACCGTGAAGGCGCGAAGCGGCAGCGCGCTGTCGGCGCTCGCATAGGCGATGGCGTAGCTGATCGGATCCGCGCCGAGCGTCAAGCCGCCGATCGCCTGAACGCGCCAGTCCACGTCGCGCAATGCGGCGAGCGCGAGCGGACCGATGAGCGACAGCCCATCGGGACTCATTGTGGTGAGCCGCGCGTCGATGTATAAGGTGGACTGCCGCCCCGAGGCGAGCGTGAACTGTCCACGGCGCGCCGAGCGCTCCGCGAGAATCGAAAGCAGACGATCGTGAGGGGTCATAGGCGTGGCTGAGGTTAGCGGCACGAGAGAAGCGGGTCAATCGACAGAGCGCGACGCCGAGCATCGCGCCGGACTCGGATTGCTGTCGCGCTTCATCGGCGCGGTCTTTCTGGTGCTGCTGGGCGGGTTGCTGCTGCTCGATCGCGCACTGGTTCGCGCGAACCGCAATCAGGCCGCTCTGGACGCGCAATCGGCAGCCCTGCTCGCGGAATCGTTCGTCGATGCACACGATGTGTTGCTCGATCGGCTGCTGGAGCTCGCTGACGGCCAGCGTGGTCCAACCGATAGCGCGCGCCTGCACGCCGAGGCGTCGCAGCTACTGGCGACGACGCCGAGCGTTCGACGCGCGTGGGTGTCGACGTCGGACGGCCGTCGCCTGCTGAATGTCGGGCGGCTCGACTCGGGGCCTGGACTTGAGCCGCCGGCGCTCGTCGACAGCGTCGACAACGTCGCTGGTGCGCGTCTTCCGGGGCGCCTCGCGATCAACGTCGTGCACGAGAAGGAACAGCTGGGTCGCAGCCGCGTCGTGATCGCCATGGTTCGGTCATCGCCTGCCGCCGCGAGGGACACCCCCGCGCGGAACAGGAATACGGGGCCGCTACGCGCTGGGGTCCTCATCGAGGGCGACTCACTCCGTGCGCGCCTCTCGCGGACCACGCCGCGCAGCCGCATCACGCTCGTGGTGCTCGCTGGTACCGATACCGTGACTCGTCTGGATACTGCCACACGAACGCAGGCCAAGCTCGATGCGGCGGCGTCTGGTGTAGTACGCCTGCCGAATGGCGGCACGTGGTCGGTGATGGCGGCCCACGCACTCACCACCCGCTGGCAGCGATGGGGTGTGTGGATGCTGGGCGTCGCCGGCGTGTTGTTCCTCGCGATCGGTCTGCTGCGCGAGCAGCGGCGGGCGCTACACGTCGCCGCCCGCTCCGTCGAGCTCGAGCGACTCTACAGCGACGTCAAGCGCGCCAATCAGGCGAAGAGCGAGTTTCTCGCCAACGTCTCGCACGAGCTGCGAACGCCGCTCAACGCGATCGTTGGTTTCGTCGAGCTGCTGCGGGACGGCTTCTACGGCGACCTGACGCCGCGGCAGGTCCCGCCGGTCGATCGCATCGCCGCATCCGCGACGCACCTGCGGCATCTGGTGGACCAGGTGCTCGACATCGCCAAGATCGCGGCAGGTCGACTCGAGGTGCACTCCGAGACGATCGTGCTCCGACCGTTCGTGCTCAACGTCGCGAGCGAGCTCGAATCGCTGGTGAGCGAGAAGGGCCTCGCGCTGTCCATCACGGTCGGTGCGTCACTGCCACGGGTGCGCACCGACCCGACGCATCTTCGTCAGATCCTGATCAACCTGATCGGCAACGCGGTGAAGTACACGCCGGCGGGATCGGTGAGCGTGCGCGCGCGGCTGCTCGGCGCTCCCGAGGAGCTCGGGTCGCGTACGCCCATGCCTCGTGCAGGCATGGACGACCCGTCGGCCGCGGCGCTGCTCGCCCGCGCACCACGCAGTGGCATCTGGGTGGCGCTGCAGGTGATCGATACCGGCGTTGGGATCGCCGCGAGCGATCTGGCGCGCATCTTCGACGA
>DATFOL010000173.1:0-2951 GCA_035265545.1 Gemmatimonadaceae bacterium
GAGCGCATGAGCGGGTCCGTCGCGCCGCTGCCGATCACGCGCTCCTTCGTGCTGCCGATGTTCACCAGCACTCCGGTGAGGAACATCGTCAGGACGATGTTGGAGCGGCCGTACGAGACGAATGGCAGCGTCAGCCCCGTAGTCGGGAGCAGCCCGACCACCACGCCGACGTGCAGATAGGCGGTGATCACCGTGACGAAAGTGAGCCCGACGGCGACCAGTTGCAGGAAGGGCGATCGCGCCTGGCGAGCGATGCGGAACCCGAGCAGCCCATACGCCGCGAACGCCAGGGTCACGCCAGCCAGGCCGACGAAGCCCCACTCCTCACCGATGTTGCTGGCGATGAAGTCGCTGTACGGAAAGGGGAGAAAGCCGTACTGCTGGCGCCCCTGTCCAAAGCCGACGCCGAACAGGCCTCCCGAGCCGACGGCGATGAGCGATTGCTTCAATTGATAGTTCACCTGCGCCGGCGCGCCCCCCGGATCCAGAAAGGCCGTGAGGCGCAGCAGCGCGTACTGCACCTTCTCGATCTTGTGCCAGAGGAGCGGGATGGCGAGCGCACACAGGGTCACGAAGTGCGCGATGCGAACTCCACCGGCGAAAAGCAGCACGGCGAGGATGAGGGTGTACAGCATCGCGACCGACAGATCCGGCTCGAGCGCGGCGAGCACGTCGAGCAGTCCGATGACGACGAAAAACGGCAGGACACCCTTGGTCAGTCGCCGGAGCTGATCGCCCTTCTTCACGATCAGCATCGACGTCCACACCACGACGGCGAGCTTCCCGAACTCCGACGGCTGGAACGAGCTGCCGAACAGGAATCGTCGCGAGCCGTTCACGCGCGGCGCGATGCTCTCGGGAAGGATGAGGCAGAGCAGCAGCGAAACGATCGTGATCCACATGATGGGCCAGGCCCAGCCGCGGAACCGCTCGGCGTCGAGCTTCGCCGCAATCGCGAAGGCCACCATCCCGATCCCGACGCCCGACAGCTGTCTGGCGATGTAGTACCAGCTGTCCTTGTTGCGTTGCATCGCGTCGATTGCGCTGGCGCTGTACAGCACGGCCAGCCCGAAGGCGAGCAGCACCGCCATCACGAGGATGAGTCCCCGGGCTTCGGCTCCCATCCGCCAGCGCTCACGCAGCTGGGAGGCGGCGAGCGAGCGCTCGCGCGTCGGTGCAACGGCGGTGCTCACGAGCCGGATCCGCCGAGCGCCGCAGCAAGTCGCTTGAACTCGCGGCCGCGCTCCTCGTAGTTGTCGAACATGTCGTAGCTGGAGCAGGCGGGGGAGAGCAGCACCGCGTCGCCGGGCCGCGCGATGTCTCGCGCACGCGCGAGCACCACATCGAACGACGATCCGACCCGCTCGACGGGCACCACACTGCCCAGGTCGGCTTCGACCAGCGGTGCGGACTCGCCGTAGGCCACCACGGCTCGGCCGGTTCGCCGCAGCTCGTCGGCGAGCCCGGTGTACGGCTCTCCCTTGTGCCGCCCGCCGAGCAGAAGGACGGTCGGCTTCCGCATCCCGCGGAGGGCAACGAGCGTGGACGCGACGTTGGTGGACTTGGAATCGTTGATCCAGTCGACGTCGCCGAACGTGCCGACGGGCTCGATGCGATGCTCGAGCGCGCGGAAGCCGCGCAGGGCCTCGGCGATCCGGCGGCGCGCCCGCTCGTCCCGATGCGACTCGTCGGCACCCATCACGGCAAGCGCCGCCGCGAGCGCGTTGGCGACGTTGTGGTCGCCCAGCAGCGCCAGCTCGGCGCGCGGCAGCAGGGGAGCACCAAGCACGACGAGTCGGTCCCCTGCCCTATCGTAGTAGCCGTCAGCCGCGCCGTTCGCCGTGGTGAACTGGAGGTGCTGACCGGGCACCGCGGCGACCATGGCCTGCGAGTCGGGATCGTCGGCATTGGAGATCCACACCGAGCGCGGTGTCGCGTTGCGGAAGAGCAGCGCTTTGTCAGCGTAGTACTCCTCGACACTCGTGTAGCGGTCGAGGTGGTTCGCCGACAGGTTGGTGAGCACGCCCGACGCGGGTGCGATGCTCGGCGTGTCGTGAAGCTGGAACGACGACGTCTCCAGCGCGATCCAGTCGGGCTGCTCGGCGCGCAGCGAGACTTCGGCGAGCGGAGTGCCGATGTTCCCCGCCGCGACGCTGTCGTAGCCGAGCGCTTCGAAGAGCCGGTGGATCAGCGCCGTCGTCGTCGTCTTCCCATTGGTGCCGGTGATCGCGACGTAGCGCTGGTGTGGGAGGAACTGGAGCGCGACCTCGAGCTCGCTGACGATCGGCCGGCCTGCCTCGCGCGCGGCGCGGAGGGGAGGCGCATCGGGCGGAACGCCAGGGCTCGCGACCACCAGCGCGCTCGCGGCAATGCGCGCGAGATCGTGTCCGCCCTGCTGCACGTACACGCCCAGAGTCCCGAGCGCGCGCGCCGCGTGCGCCACCGCGTCGCCGGTGCCGGCGTCGCTGGCGTACACTGGCGCGCCGGCCCTGAACAACAGCTCGGCCGCGGCGCGCCCACTTCGCGCCAGGCCGACGACGCTGATCTCGCCCCGCGTCCACGCCGCGGGCAGCGCTTCGGTCAGCGAGCGGACGGGCACGTCAGCGAACCTTGAGGGTGCTCAGGGCGAGGAAGGCGCCGATGATCCCGATGATCCAGAACCGCACCACTACCTGCTGCTCGCTCCACCCTTTCACCTCGAAGTGATGGTGGAGCGGTGCTCGAAGGAAGACGCGATGCTCCCGCGCGTAATCGATCCCGTAGCGCCGCCTCCGGTACTTGAACACGAAGCGCTGAAGGAGCACCGAGACCGTCTCGGCGAGGAACACCGCCGCGAGAAAGACGAGGAGGAATTCCGACTTGAGCAGAATGGCCACGGCGCCCATCGCGCCGCCGAGCGCGAGCGACCCCGTGTCCCCCATGAAGACCTGGGCGGGATAGGTGTTGTACCA
>DATFOL010000174.1:0-3793 GCA_035265545.1 Gemmatimonadaceae bacterium
CCGCCCCCTGCACTTCGGCCGAGCCTTCCTTCTCGCCGCCGAACTCGATGCGCATCCCGGCGGGCAGCTTCAACTTGGCGAGCGCCGGCGTCGCGGCCTCGAGCACCACCGACGGCAGAATGTCCGGCGCGGAGAAGCTGCGAACGGTCAGTGTCCGCACGCCGTTGCGCCTAACGATCCGACTGGCGCGGAACTCCGGCCCGACGTCAGCCACCTCTCGCACCGGGACGCGTGCGCCGGTGGTCGGCGACACGATGTACGCAGCCGCGACATCCTCCATCCCGCTCCGCTCGGCACCGTCGAGCCTGAGCGTGATGTCGAGGTCACGCTTCCCTTCCCAGAACGTGGAGACGGGCGCGCCGGCAAAGGAGCCCGCGAGCTGGCTTGCGATGTCCGCGTCGGATAGACCCAGGCGCGTGGCGACCTCCGGCCGCACGTGAAGCCCGAGCGCGATCTCTTCGTCGCGCCAGTCCGTGTGCACGTAGGCGCTGCCCGGCGTGCGCTCGAAGATCCGGGCGATGCTGTCGCCGTAGGTCCGGAGCAGCCGCGCGTCGTCGCCGACGAGGCGAACTTCGTTAGGCGCCGCGAACACCGGCCCTTGTTGCAGTGGCTTCACATAGACCCAGCCCTCGGGCGCCAGCTGGCCGAGCCGGTCGTGCAGGCGGTGTACGAGCGCCGTCGTCGCCTCGGGCGATGCCGTGTTGACCAACAGCTCGCCGAAGTTGGGCGTCGGCGGTTCCGGGTTGTGATTGTAGTAGAATCGTGGAGCGCCCCCTCCGGCGAACGCGGCCACCGACCGGACCTCGGGCTCCCGGCGCAATTCATCCTCCAATCGACGCAGCACCTGGTCAGTGCCGGCGAGCCGGGTGCCGGCGGGCATCCAGAGATCGACAATGAACTGATTGCGCTCGTTCAACGGGAAGAACCGATACGGCACCGCCGACATGAGCGCGAGACCCGCCACGAACGCCACCACGCCACCGATCATCGTTAGGCGCTTGCGCGGCATCGCCGCGGCCATCGCTCGTTCGTACACGGCCTGCATCACATCCAGCGGCGTGCGCCGTCTGTGCGCCGCCGATGGTTCCGTGCCCGGCTGATGCAGCCCCGCCTTGACGAGCGTCATTGCGAGGAGGGGTGTGAGCAGCATCGCGACGGCGAACGACACCAGGAGCGCGATAGCGACCGTGTACGACATGGCGCGAATGAACTCGCCGGGCGCGCCTGGCAGGTAGGCGAGCGGCAGGAACGACGCGACGATCGTCAGCGTAGCGGCGAGCACGGGGATGGCGAGCTCCGTCGGCGAGCGCCACGCGGCGTCGAAGCGGCTCATCCCGTGGTCCAGCTTCTCGATGTAATTGTCCACGACGACAATCGCGTCATCGACCACGATGCCTAACGCAACGACGAGGCCCGCGAACGTCACCTGGTGCAGCTCGATGCCCACAGCGTTCAGGATCGCCACCGTGATCGCGACGGTGATGGGGATCGCCACCGCGGCGATCGCCGCCACGCGGAGCGGCAACAGGAGCACCGTCACCAGGATGACGGCTGCAAGCGTGATCAGGAACTCTCGCCCGAACTCGGCCATGCGATGCTGCACCTGCGCCGGCTGATCAGCGATCGGTTGGATCTCGAGGTCGGGCGGCAGCGTCGCGCGAAGCTGGGCGAGCTTCGTGCGCACGTCATCGCCGAACCTGACGATGTTGTGCCCTTCCTGCATCTCGATCGCGAGCAGGACGGAGCTTTCGCCGTCTACGTGCACCTCGAACTGCGGGTCGGCGTATCGGCGCTCCACCGACGCGAAGTCGCCGAGGTGTACTGGGCGGCCATCGTTCGAGGTGCCGACGAGCAGGCGCGAAAGCGCGGCCTCGCTGGGCAGCAGGCTATTCGCCACGATCGGGACACGGCTCGCATCGCCGGCGTCGATCGTGCCCGCGTCGACCACTGCATTCCGCGAGCGGATTGCGGTGGCAACCTGCAGCGGCGTCATCCCGAAACCCGCGAGCCGCGCGTTCGTGATCGAGACGCGGAGCTCCTCACGCTGTTCGCCGAGACGGTTGATCTTGGAGACTTCGGGGATGGTGCGGATCGCATCGTCGATCCGGTCGAGATACTCACGCAGCTCGCGAGGGCCATAGTGCGGACCTCGCACGGCGAGCAGCATCGCCACCACGTCACCGAAGTTGCTGTTCACGATCGGACCCTGCACCGTAGGTGGCAGCTCCGTCGCGCGCAGCTCGTTCAGGTCGTGGCGCAGCATCGACCAGAAGCGGTTCGGGTCCTTGACCCACTCCTCGAGCTCCACATTCACCACGACAACGCCATCGCGCGACGTGGAGAAGGTTTTGAGTTTGCGGACTTCCTCGTGCGTGAAGAGCCGCTGCTCGATCTTCCGCGTGACCTGCTCTTCCGCCTGTTCGGCGCTCGCGCCGGGATAGCGCGCCAGAACGAGGCCGGTGCGGATGGTGATTTTGGGATCCTCGCGCCGCGGCATCGTGACCAGCGCACCCACGCCGAGGAGTACCGCAAACCCGGTGAGGACGAGCTCCACCGAGCGATTCCGGAGAGCGGAACGGATGGGGTTCATGGCCTGGCCCCCCCCTTCGGCTCGCTGCGCGGGGTGTCGACCCTAACGAGTTGGATACCCGCGCCGTCGCGCAGCCGCTGCTGTCCGGCCACCACGATCCGTTCGTCCGTTGCGATCCCCGAAACGATCTCGAGCGAATCGCCGTGCGCGGGACCCGTCGTGACGCGGCGTGCGTGCACGCGGGCGGCGTCGCGATCGAGCACGTAGAGATTCGTCGTGCCGTTCACGCCACCGTCGTGCACGACTGCTGCGGCGGGCACGATGATCGCCGACCGCGCCCGCCCGTTGGTGATCGTCGCCTCGGCCACCATCCCCGCGCGCAGTCGGCGCGTGGGATTCGGCACGGAGACCTCGACCGTGTAGCTCCGCGTCGACGGGTCGGCGACTACACCGATCAGCGACACGCGTCCGCTGAAGCTGGTGTCGAGCGCGGGTATGCGGACGGTCGCTGCGGCGCCCTCGGTGATGTGTCCCACGTCGGCTTCCGGCACACCGACGCGGACGCGCATCGGGTCGAGATCAACGATCGTGAACACCGGCTGACCGGGTGCCACGGTGGCCCCGACCTCGATCGAGCGACGCGCGATGACGCCTGAGATGGGCGAACCGAGACGCGTATCGGCGAGTCGCTTCCTCGTGAGCTCGGCGGCGGCGCCAGTTTGTCGCGCACCGGTCTCGAGGTGATCCATGTCGGCTGGGGCGATAGCGCCGGACGCGAGCAGCGGCTGGTTGCGGTCACGGTCGCGTGCCGCGCGATCCGACAGCGCCGCAGCCTGCGCGACCGCGAGGCGGTAGTCCGTCGGGTCCAGTGCGGCGATCTGCTGGCCAGCTCGAACGGGCTGACCTTCGTCGGGACCGACCATCACGACTTTTCCTGCGACCTCGAAGCCGACGTCGACGCTGGTATTCGCCTGGACGATGCCGCTCGTTGTCGTGGACGCTGCGCGCATGGATGGCGTGACGGTCTGGACGACCACCGGCACCGGCGCGCTGGTCTCTTCGCCGTTGGTCGCGCTGGCGTCGGCGCGGGCGCAGGCGGCGGTGGCGAGCGCGCCTAACGCCACGGCGAGGCGCGCCCGGTGCGCGAGTGACGCTGGTGGGGCGAGCGATACTGATGCTTTGACTGCCGTGATGCGCGAGCTCATAGGTGCTCCAGGGTGACGAACATCGGTATAACTGCTAACATGGTTAACTTCGTGACCA
>DATFOL010000175.1:0-6658 GCA_035265545.1 Gemmatimonadaceae bacterium
GCGGTCTCGCCGCCGCCAGGCTCGAGGACATCGCCAAACGCGCCGGCGTCTCCAAAGGCACCATCTACCTCTACTTCGCCAACAAGGAAGAGCTGTTCCGCGGCGTCATCCGCGAATCGGTCATCTCCTTCATCGAGCGCGGCGAGGCTCGATTCGCCGCGGACCGCGACCCGATCCTCGCACTCGACACCTGGATGGAAGGCCACTGGCGGTGGATTCGCTCCGACATCTTCCCCGCCATCCATCGCCTGGTGAACTCCGAGCTGCGCGACTTCCCCGACCTCCACGAATTCTACTCCGTCGAGGTGGTGGGCCGAGCGCAGCGACTCGTCTGCGAAATCCTCGAGCGCGGCATGGAGACGGGCGTCTTCCGTCGCACGGACCCACTCGTCGCCGCGCGCATGCTGAGCGCACTCATGGTCACCCACGGCACCTGGTACCACCAGAAGCACTCGTTCAAGTCGATCGCGAACATCCCGGACGCCGTCCTCGTCGCACAGATCCGCGACTTCTTCCTTCATGCCTTGCGCCCGGACGCCGGTCCCAGCGCCCCGCACGCCGACTCATGAACCACCCGCGATTCCCCCGCCTCGTGGCGATCGGGCTCACACTCGCCTTGCTCGTCGCCCTGCTCGCCTTCTTCGCGCGCGCTGCCTCCGCTCAAGAGGCGGAGGTCGCCGATTCGGCCGTTCGTCTCACGCTCGGCGACGCGGTGCGCATCGCCGCACGCCAGAACGTACAGGTCGGGAGCGCGCGCTCACGTCTGGGCGCAGCGCAGGCACGCGTGACGCAGCGGCGTGCCGACCTGCTCCCCACGGTCGCGCTCTCCGCGCGGCAGACCGGCTCGACGCTCAACAGCGCGGCCGCCTTTCCGATCGACTTCCCGAGTGCGCCCGGCGAGCCGCGGCTGTTCGATCCGCAGGGCTCGATCCTGGGACCACTCAACGTGCTCGACACGCGGGCACACGTGAGCCAGACACTCCTCGATCCGAGCGCACTCGCCCGGCTGCGTGGGGCGCGCACGAGCGTGCAGGCCGCCGACGCGGACGTCGCCAACGCCGCCGAAGCCGCGGGCGCGCTTGCGGCGAACGCGTACGTCGCCGTGCTGCGCGCCGATGCGGTGTACACCGCTCGCCTCGCCGATTCGACGCTCGCCGCCGAGCTGCTGACGATCGCGCAGGACCAGCTCCGTGCGGGCACCGGCGTGGCGCTCGACGTCACGCGCGCTCGCTCGCAGCTGACCGGTGCGCGCACCCAGCTGATCGTCGCGCGGAACGACCGGGACCGCACGCGAGTCGAGCTCGCGCGCGCGATGGGGATGCCGCTCGTGCAACTCGTGCTCGCCGATTCGCTCGCCGCGCTTCCCGCTGCGACCGACGCGACGGAATCGGCGGCGCTCTCGGCTGCGCTGCGCGGTCGCAACGATCTCCGCTCGATCGCGTTGCAGGCACAGGCCGCGCGGCAGCAGGCGTCGGCGATCCGCAACGAGCGGCTGCCGACGATCGGGCTCTTCGCCGACGAGGGACAGGCCTATCGCATCGGCCGCAGCTCGCTGCCGACATACAACTGGGGGGTGCAGCTCTCGCTCCCGGTGTTCGACGGATTGCGGCGCGAGGGTCGCGTGGAAGAGCAGGTCGAGGTGGCGCGCGACCTGGAGCTGCGCGAGCGCGACCTGCGCACGCAGGTCGAGGCGGACGTCCGGATCGCGATCCTGAACCTGACCTCCTCGTCCGAAGCGGTCGGCGCGGCGCGTGAGCGGGTGCAGCTCGCGGAGCAGGAGGTGGCGCAGGCACGCGAGCGCTTCCAGGCGGGAGTCGCCGGCAATGCCGACGTCATCACCGCGTCGCTGACGCTCAACACCGCACGCACGCAGTACGTGGACGCGCTCACCTCGTACCAGGCGGCGCGCGTCGCGCTCGCCCGCGCCCGGGGCTCGATCACTGCTCTCGACTGACGATCTCACTCACCGGCGCACTCACGCACGCATCGACATGGCTACCGCGACCCAACCACAGAGCAGCGCCCCACGCGCTCCCGTCTCGCCGCCGACGACGTCCGCCCCAGGCGGGCGCCGGCGCATCGTCCTCGCTCTCGTCGTCCTCGCCGCGCTGCTCGGGCTCGGCTGGGCGGTGAAGCAGTGGCTGTACGGCCGCTCGCACGAAAGTACGGACAATGCTCAGGTGGACGGTCATCTCGTGCCCGTTCTCGCCAAGGTGAGCGGCTACGTCACCGCGGTGAACGCGGCCGAGAATGATCGCGTGCGGGCTGACTCGACGCTGGTGCGGATCGACGAGCGCGAGTACGCGGTTCGCGTCGCGCAAGCGGACGCCGAGCTCGCCGCTGCGCGTGCCACCGCGGGCGGACGAGGCGTCGAAGGGCAGGCGGAGGCCGCCGTGCAGAACGCGGCTGGCCAGCGCTCCGCTCTCGAAGCGTCGATCGCCGCGGCGCGGGCGAACGCCGTGAAGGCGGACGCGGACCTCGCGCGCGTGCGCGAGCTAGCGGCCAAGCAGGTCGTCTCGCGCCAGCAGCTCGATGCCGCGCAAGCAGCATCGGACGCCGCACGCGCGCAGCTGCTGTCGGCACAACGGTCCGCCACCGCGGCCAGAGCAGGGGTGACGAACGCGCAGGCGGGCGTGCGGCTGGCGCAGGCGCGCCTCGCAGCGGCGCAGGCGGCGCGCGACAACGCGGCGCTCCAGCTCTCGTACACGCGCGTCGTCTCGCCGCTGGCGGGCACCGTCTCGCGCAAGCAGGTCGAGGTTGGACAGCTCGTGCAGGCGGGACAGCCGCTGCTCACAGTGGTGTCGGACACCGGAGTGTGGGTGACCGCGAACTTCAAGGAAACCCAGCTCTCCGACCTGAAGGTGGGCCAGACCGTCGAGCTCGAGGTGGACGCGTACGGCGGATGCTCGGCGACGGGCAAGGTCGAGAGTGTCAGCGCCGCCACTGGCGCGAAGTTCGCGCTGCTGCCACCCGACAACGCGACGGGGAATTTCACGAAGGTCGTCCAACGCGTGCCCGTGCGCATCGCCATCACCGAGGGATGCGGTCGCGATCGACCGCTTCGACCGGGCATGTCGGTCGCTGCGCACGTGAACGTCCGGTAGCGCGAGGGCGTCCGCGAGATGGCGACCACCGTCCTCGACCCAGACGGCGCGTCCGGAGAGGTGACCGACCGTTCCGGTCCACCTCCCGGCGCGACCATCGACGTCGACAAGTACAAGTACAAATATCTCGTCGCGATCGCGGTCTCGCTCGCCGCGATGCTCGAGCTGATCGACACGTCGATCGTGAACGTGGCGATCCCGCACATGATGGGGAACCTCGGCGCGACCCTCGACGAGATCTCGTGGGTCAGCACGGGCTACATCATCGCGAACGTGATCGTCATCCCCCTCTCGAGCTGGCTGTCGGGCTACTTCGGACGGAAGCGCTATCTCACAGGCTCGATCCTGCTGTTCGTCCTGGCGTCGTTCTTCTGCGGCGCGGCGAGCACGCTCGGCGGAATGATCTTCTGGCGCGTCGTGCAGGGCCTCGGTGGGGGCGCACTGCTCTCGACCGCGCAGTCGACGCTGTTCGAGGCGTTCCCACCGAACGAGGTCGGGGTCGGTCAGGCGGTGTTCGGGGTGAGTGTGATGGTGGGGCCGACGATCGGTCCGACGCTCGGTGGCTACATCGTCGACAACCTGTCGTGGCCGTGGATCTTCTATATCAACGTGCCGCTCGGCATCATCGCCGCATTCATGGTGTGGACCTACGTGCACGACTCGGAGCATCAGGAGCGCGCGACGACGATCGACGCGGTGGGGATCCTGCTGCTCGCGCTCTGCGTCGGCTCGCTGCAATGGATGCTCGAGCGCGGCGAGCGCTTCGATTGGTTCGAGTCGCGCTTCGTGACGGTCCTCGCGCTGACGTCGGTGACGTCGTTCGTGCTGCTCCTCTGGCGCGAGCTCACGATCGACGAGCCCGTGATCAACTTCCGCGTCCTCCGCAACCGACAGCTCGCGGCGGGGGTGGGGATGGCGTCGTTCCTGGGGCTCGCGCTGTACGGCTCGGTGTTCGTGCTACCGGTGTTCCTGCAGCAGCTTCACGGCTTTACGGCGAATCAAACGGGGATGGTGATCCTGCCTGGCGCCATCGCGTCGGCGGTGACGATGGCGTTCGTGGGGCGGAACGCGACGCGACTGGACGCGCGCGTCACGGTGCCGATCGGCGCCGGGTTGTTCTTCTTCAGCATGTGGAAGCTGTCGCTGCTCACCTACGACGCGGGCGCGCACGACCTCTTCTGGCCGCTGATCGCACGCGGCGTGGGGCTGGGGCTCATCTTCGTGCCGCTGACCGGCGCGACCATGGCCGAGCTCAAGCCGTTCGAGCTGGCGCAGGGGACGGGCATGTTCAACCTGACGCGCCAGCTCGGCGGGTCGCTCGGCATCGCGATCAGCGCGACACTGCTCGGCCGGTTCACGGCGCAGTCGCGTGCGCTGCTCTCGGAGCACGTCGTGAATGGCGACCCGACGACGATGGCGCGCGTCGAGATGCTCACTCGCGGGCTCATCTCGCGCGGAGTGAACGCGGTGACGGCGAAGCAGCAGGCGCTGGCGGTGCTCGACCGGCAGCTACAGGGGCAGGCGAGCGTGCTGGCGTTTTCGAAGCTCTATCTGTTGAGCGGCCTCGCGCTGGTCGTGTCGCTGCCCTTGCTGCTGCTGTTTCGCTCCGGGAAGTCGAGGGGGCTGGGGCCCGGGGCCGGGCATTGAGCCCGTAGGTTGCTGAAGGCGTGAGTTGGTGAGTTGGATAGCGAGTTGGTTGGTCGGTTGATTGGTGAGTTGACCACGAAAGGCTTCGACCCGGCGTGGAGACGCTACTGAGGGATCTCCAGGCCGGTTCGTGGCATGTGCCGTTCAACTCAAACAGAAACCAACCAACGAGCCCACGATCCAACTCACCAACTAACCGCCGTTCCGAAACCTTCCGCCCCGCTCCCCCCGTACCTCCCCCATGCGCTTCAATCTCGCCACGCTGCTCGAATCTGCCCGAGTGGGCGCGGATTCGCTGCGGGCGAACCCACTGCGCACCGTGCTCGCCACCAGCGGGGTGATCATCGGGGTGGCGTCGCTGGTGGCGGCGTTCGCGATCACCGACGGGGTGGAGGTGTGGTCACGGGCGCTGATCGCGCGCGAGAGCAGTGTGCAGGACGTCGCCGTCACGCCGCGCACGCGGGAGCGGGTGCGTGGGCGATCCGTGGCGGTGCGAGGGTATCCAGAGATCACGCTCGAGGATGCGGAGCGGGCGCGTGCCGAGGTGCCGGGGGTGATCCGCCATGCGCTCATGCTGAACGGCCGCACCGAGACGGAGCATCTCGGCGCGCGAGCGACGGTGCAGCTCACGCTCGGCACGTCGAGCCTGGCGGACTTCGCCGGGCTTCAACTTGCCGGTGGGCGGTTCTTCACGTCGGGCGAAGAGACTCATGGTGCGCCGGTGATCGTCCTCGGCCATCACGCCGCGACCGAGCTGGCGGGCGTGCACGATCCACTGTGGCTCGTCGGGAGGACGATCCGCGCTGGCAGCGAGCGACGAGACGTGGTGGGCGTGCTCGCGCCGCCGCCAGGAGGCGACGAGCCCGACCTGGTTGCGTTCGCGCCGCTGCGAGGCGGAGAGGCGCTGCTGGAGCCATCGTCGGCGCCACGGGTGCCGACGCTGCGGCTCAAGGCGCGGAGCATCGAGGCGGTGGACACGCTGCGCGCCGAAGTGGTCAACTGGCTCGCCGAACGCTATGGCCGCCGGGTCGAGAAGCTGGACGTGCTCGTTGGAACGGAGCGCCTGCACAACACTCGACAGGCGATGCTGCTCTCGAAGCTGCTGCTCGGCCTGCTCGCGTCGCTCATCCTCGCGGTCGGCGGAATCGGGATCATGAACGTGCTACTGGCGGCGGTGGTCGAGCGGACGCGCGAGATCGGCATCCGAAAGGCCGTCGGGGCGAGCAGGCGAGACATCCAGACGCAGTTCCTCGTGGAGTCGGTGACGGTGACGACCGTCGGCAGTGCGCTCGGCTTCGTCGGCGGGCTGGTGATCGCGTTCGTCGGGACGGCGGTGTTCCGCCGGATCACCGGCGCGGGGATCTTCCCCGTGGTGCACCTGTCGACGTCGCTGCTGGCGATCGGCGCGGCGGTGATCGTGGGAGTCGTCTTCGGGACCTACCCGGCGCGGCGCGCGGCGAGCCTGTCGCCGATCGAAGCGATCGCGCGCGAGTAGCGCCGTTCGGCGCTACGAGTCCGACCGGATCACCTCGATCTCGGCGCTCCCGTCCCGCTGATAGCGGACGTGCATGAGCCAGGGCCGGCAGCAGACCTGGCAGTCCTCCACGTACTCCTGGTCGACGCCGCTCCCCGGATCGAGGCTCACCTCGTTCGATTCGCCGCAATACGGGCACTCGACGAACGCTTCCGTCTCGGCGTCGCCGTCGCCGAGCGGAAACTCCTCATCGATGCGGTCCTGCGTCCAATCGTCCTCGCCCGCGAAATCGACCATGCGCTCAAAGTAGCGCGAAGGCGAAGCGACGGGAGCCCTGTCCACTCGAAGTGAAACAGTCGCGTCCCCGGGTGTGGACACCGCGACTCGACTGCTCTTGGACAAGTCGTTGTACGGTCGACGCTTGCATCAAGCG
>DATFOL010000176.1:0-5028 GCA_035265545.1 Gemmatimonadaceae bacterium
CGGTCACCTTCGTCTTCGCGAACAGAAGCTCGGCGAGATGGTCGATCGCGCCGGGGCTCGAGCGCTCGCTGAAGCCCACCAGTACGAGGTCCTCGCGCAGGGTGTGGACGTCCCCGCCCTCCACGGTGTAGTTGAGCCGCCGCTCGACGGAGCCGTCGTACAGAATTCCTTCGTTGCGTAGCAACGGGTGGTACAGAAAGAGCGCCTTCATGATGAGCTCTTCCGGCCACCGAATCCCGTAACGCATCGAGCCGACCAGCACGTGCCGCCCGACGCTCATCGCCGAATCGCGGGTGAAGAAGAGGTTCGGGAGCGGCGGTAGCTCGTAGCCGAACTCGTTGAGCGTTCGCGCGAGAGGCCCCGGCGTCTCCACCCGCCCCTCGATGAGCATCGTCACGAGCTCGGCGGGCGGCAGTGCCTCGATCTCCCGGGCCAGCGGCTCGCTGGGGACGATGTCCATCGTCTCGCGGACCAATAGCTCGCGGACCTCGCGATTCTCGAGCACCTGGGCGAGCAGGTCGCGGACCTCGTAGACCTGGCAGAAGCGCTCGAGGACCGCCGTGAACCGGCGGTGTTCCTTGCGCGCCTGGTCGGCGTCGGGGAGGTCGTCGTAGAGATAGGCCTCGCGGGTCGTCGGCGTCACGCCGAGCAGCTCGTTGCCGGGCGTATGGACGACCACGGAGCGCAGTCGCCCGATCTCGGAAGTGACGTTGACGGTCATAGGAGACCGAAGATAACCCGTCGGTGGCCGGAGCGCGCGACGCATGTGCATGGGCGGACGCGACATAGAGGAACGCGACGGATTTTCCGGCTGGTGCGTCGAAGTGGAGGCCGCTAGTTTGTGAAGGAATTCACAAGCCCCCGCAACGTGAAGCGCATAGCCGAATCCACCGTCCGACGTCTGTCCATTTATCTCCGGTTCCTCGAAGAGTTCGAGGACCGGGGGCTGTCGACGGTTTCCAGCGAGGAACTGGCCCGACGTGGCGGCACGACGTCGGCGCAGGTGCGGAAGGACCTCTCCTTCTTCGGTTCCTTCGGCAAGCGAGGACTCGGGTACTCGGTGCCCGAGCTGTCAGCGGCGCTGCGCGAGATCCTGGGGCTCGGGCGGGAATGGCGGGTGGTGATCATCGGCGCGGGGAAGATCGGCGCGGCGCTCGCGCAGTACCGGGGGTTCCGGCAGCGCGGCTTCAACATCCTGGCCGTCTACGACGCGAACGCGGAGAAGATCGGCCGGTCGCTCGAGGGGATCGAGATCCGCGACATCGCGCGCTTCGAGGCCGACGTTGCGCGCGAGAGGCCGGAGATCGCCGTGATCGCCATCCCAGCGGACGGCGCGCAGGAGGTTCTCGACAGGATCGTGCGCGCCGGCATCAAGGCGGTCCTCAACTTCGCGCCTGTGCAGCTGCATGCGCCGGCCGACGTCACCGTGAAGACGGTGAACATGGCCATGGAGCTGGAAGGACTGTCGTTCGCGTTGACGAATCGGGAGTAGTCGGCGCAGTCAGAGGGCGCTGGGCGGCCCGGGATCGGCCGAGCCGTTCCCCGCTCGCAGAAGGCGCACGAACTGCTCGACGCCCACCACCTCCGGACGCACCGCCGCATCGATGCCGGCTCGCGCGAGCAATGCGTCGGCCTGCTCGGCGTCCAGAGCGAACATCGTTCGCACTACCCGGCGCATCTGCTTCCGGCGCATGCCGAAGGCGCTCTGCACGAGCACGCGGAAGCGATGTTCCTCGTCGGCGCGGATGAGCGGCTCGGCAAGGGGCGTGATGCGCACCACCGCGCTCTCGACCTTCGGCGGTGGAGCGAACGCTCCGGCGGGAACGCCGAATAGCGTTTCGGCCCGCGCGACCGCCGCCACGTTGACCGTGAGCGCGCCGTATTCCTTGCTGTCGGGTCGTGCACTCAGACGCTGCGCCACCTCGCGCTGCACCAGGTACACGGCGCGGTCGGCACGGGGCGGCGCAAGCGCGTGGAAGAGGATCGGCGTGGTGATGTAGTACGGCACGTTGCCGACGAGCACGTACGGGCCAGCGGCGAAATCGCCAAGCGACACCTCCAGCACATCGGCTTCGGCGATGAGGACATTCGAACGCCGCGCGTAGCGCTCGCGAAGCATCGACGCGAGCGCGCGATCGTACTCGATCGCGATCAGGCGGCCCGCGCGCTCGGCGAGGATGTCGGTGAGCGCCCCTCTGCCCGGCCCGATCTCGAGCACGGTCTCGTGTCCCTCGAGCTTGAGCGCGTCGGCGATGCGCCCGAGGATGCGTCGGTCATTGAGAAAGTGCTGGCCGAGGCTCTTGCGCGTCGGCGGGAAGGCGCCGCGACGCGCGGGCGAAACGCCGCCCTCGTCGCTCATCCCGGTCAGCTCTTCAGGATGACGAGGGTGAGATCGTCGCGCCGGGGCGTGTCGCCGGTATAGTGATCGAGCAGGGCGAAGACACGGCTGGCGATCTGGTCCGGCGGCTCGTCGCGATACTGCAGCACGCAGTCGAGCACGGGCTCCTCGCCGAGGCGGATCCCCTCGCGATTGCGGGCGTCGGTGATGCCGTCGGTGAAGAGCACGAGCAGGTCGCCGCCCACGTCCCATGGGCGTGCCTCCGAGCGCGGCGCTTCGTCGGACATGCCGAGGGGCGGACCGCCGGCGTAGAGCCGCTCGATGTCGCCGGCGCGCGTGACGACGAACGCGTGGGGATGGCCGGTGTTGCCATACCGCACGACTCCAAGCTCGCGATCGACGACGGCATAGAGCGCGGAGACGAACATCTCCGTCGTCGTCAGCTCCTCCTTCACCGACTGGTAGAGCCGCCGCAGCATCTCGGCGGGATCGTCGGTGCCCTGCGCGTGGATCGCGGAGGCACTCATCGTGAGCGCCATGATGAGCGCGGCCTGGTACCCATGACCCGAGACGTCGCCGATCATCACACCGATGCGCCCTCCCGACAGGCGATACAGGTTGTAGAAGTCGCCACCGACGTCTTCGGCGGGCACCACCCTCGCCGCCACCGTAGCTTCGGGCGCGATGTGACCGGCATCGGGGAGTAGCTTCATCTGCAGATCGTGCGCGAGCTGCATCTCCTGCTGCAGCCGTTGCTGATCGAGCGACTGGCGGACGAGGCGCGCATTCTGGATCGCGGCGCCGATCTGCGAGGCGATCGCCGTGACGAGCTTCTGATCGCCGGCGGTGAACGCCTGCCCCGACCGTCGATCCGAGAGATTGACGACGCCGAGCGGTTCGCTGCCGTCCTGGGTCGTCCAGAGAATGGGCACGGTGAGCATCGCGCCCTTCCGAAAGCCTTCTTCGGCCTGGCAGAGCATCTCGCCTTCCTCGGCGATGATGGAGTGCAGGGTGCGGAAGACGTGCGCGCTCACACTGCACTCGTCGTCGAGGGCGATCGGCCTCGTCGGCACCTCTTCCCCGCCAAGTCGCGCGATGACGGCGAGGGCCTGTGCGTCGGGCTCGTGCACGAGGATGGACGCCCGCCGTGCACCGACGGTCTCGCTCACCTCCCGCAGGATGGTGGCGGCGCCCTCCTCGAGCGACACCGTGCGGCCGAGGATCTCGCTGATGGAGTAGAGGAGGTTGATCTCCTCGTAGCGCTCGGCCAGCTCGTTGGCCGCGTGCTCCACCTCGAGAGTGTTCTGCAGGTACTGCGCGACGACGGGACGCAGAAACTTCAGATAGCTGTCGATCTCGCGACGCTCGATCGGGCACGGGCCGAGCACGAGCCAGGCGGGGCGTGGTCCGGCGATCGGCACGACGACCAGGCGTCCGCGCTCGGTGGCCTCGTCTCGCACGACGCCGAGTGGGGGGAGCAGCTCGGGCGGCGGCGGGTCGGCGCGGCGGGTGCCGGCGATGAAGCGGAGCGGGCCCTTGATGCCGCCGTCGCGACGCCAGACGGACGCATCGCATCCGGTGGCCTCGTGGAAGGCGGCCAGGACCTCACCCAGCTCGCTCATGCGCGGCTGAGGATCAATCTGACCACATTGCCCGACGGAGCGCCGTTCGCATCGAAGCGCTCCACGCGGTCCATCAGCGCGCGCATGAGGAAGAGGCCGCGGCCATCCTCGCGCTCGATGTTAGCGGGATCGGTCGCGTCGCGGATGTTGCCGTCGAGGTCGAACGGCGCTCCCTCGTCACGCACGTCGAGCACGAGCTGACGGGTGTCGACCTCGGCGCGCACGAAGACGCGCTTGTCGGGATCCTCGTTGTTGGCGCGGAGGATCGCGTTGGAGATCGCCTCGCTGAGCGCCACGGGGACATTGAGCGAGAGCTGGCGCGCGTTGTACGCCAGCTCCGCGCAGGGATGTCGGATGAGATCGACGACGCGCTCGATGTAGGAGACGTCGCTGGGAATCTCGACTTCGAGGGAGACGCGGAGCCCGGCGTCGGACGGGGGGGACGCAGCCATGGCGGGGACGTGGGCGGCGCGGGTGGGACGTCGCGCGGCTGGCGACGAGTGCGCGGCCCGCCGTGAGGCGAGCCGCGCGAAGAGTTCAGAAGCTAGCCAGCGCGCGGTCGCGCGTGTCGGAGATCTGGAACAGCGTGTCGAGCTTCGTGAGCTCGAACAGCGTCTTGAGATCGTCGTTCAGGTTGGCGAGCCGGAGCTCCCCGCCCTGCTCGCGAATCTTCTTGGACAGCGAGACGAGCACGCCGAGTCCGGAGCTGTCGATGTAGCCGGTCTGGGCGAAGTCGATCAGGAACTTCTTCTCCCCACGCTCCAGTTCGTCGAGCACTTTCTGTTTGAGCTCCTGTCGATTGCCGACGATGAGCTGACCTTCCACATCCACCACGACGATCTCTCCTTCCTTCTTGATCGTGAAGCTCATGTGCCTGTCTCCTGGCGGATTCCGTTCAGTGCGGTGGCTTCCGGCTCGCCCGCTTGTAGTGCGGTGATGGCAGCCACATTGAAGATGTCATCAGCGGAGGCGCCACGCGAGAGATCGTTGCATGGGCGTCGCATTCCCTGGAGAATGGGCCCGATCGCACGCGCCAACGCCAGCCGCTGTACCAACTTATAGGCGATG
>DATFOL010000177.1:0-9112 GCA_035265545.1 Gemmatimonadaceae bacterium
GGTAGCTCCTTCTCCGCTTAACGCTCAACCTCACATGACTCAACCGGTCACTGGCGCCCCTGCGGACGTCGGCACCGGACATGAGGCCCGCGATCGCTCGGCGATTCGCGGGCCTTCTCGTGTCCGGGAGCGGGCGGCCGCACGCGAACGCATCCCCACCTTCGTGCTCGACGAGCACGAGGACATCGCTCACGTCGTTGCGTCACGCATCGCCGCGCTGATCCGCGAGCGCGAGGCGGCCGGGCGCCCAATCGTGCTGGGGCTCGCGACCGGTTCGACGCCGATCGGTGTTTATCGCGAGCTGATTCGCATGCACCGAGAGGAGGGATTGAGCTTTCGCAACGTCGTCACGTTCAATCTCGACGAGTACTATCCCATGGCGCCGGACAGCATCCACTCCTACCACCGCTACATGTGGGAGAATCTGTTCGACCATGTAGACGTGCAGCGCGCGAACGTCCACATCCCTCGCGGCGACATTCCGCGCGCGGAGGCCGAGGCGGCCTGCAAGCAGTACGAGCGTGACATCGCCGCCGCGGGCGGAATCGACTTCCAGATTCTCGGCGTCGGCAAGACAGGTCACATCGGCTTCAACGAGCCCGGGTCGGGAGCGGACAGCCGTACGCGTCTCGTGCACCTGGACGCAGTCACGCGTCGCGACGCGGCGTCGGATTTCTTCGGCGAGGAGTTCGTGCCGAAGGAGGCGATCACGATGGGTGTCGCGACGATTCTCGACGCGCGCGAGATCGCGATCCTCGCTACCGGCGAGCACAAGGCCTCGATCGTCAGGCGAGCTGTCGAAGGCGAGATCCACCATGAGGTGGCCGCTACGTTCCTGCAGCGCCACCCCAATACGACGTTCTACGTCGATCGGGCGGCCGGCGCCGACCTGACGCGGATCGCGACGCCGTGGCTGGTGGACGAGGTGCAGTGGACGCCCGACATGATGCTGCGCGCGGTGGTGTGGCTGTCACAGCAGAGCAAGCGTGCGATCCTCAAACTGAACCAGCGCGACTACGCGGAGTATGGGCTGTCGTCGCTCGTGGCGCGCTACGGATCGCCCGGCGCGGTGAACGGCGAGGTGTTCAACGCTCTCGGCGCGAAGATCCGGGGCAAGAGCAAGCTGCCGAAGGGACGCCGCACGATCTGTTTCTCGCCACACCCCGACGACGACGTGATCTCGATGGGGGGCATCCTTCGCAAATTCGTCGAGAACGACAACGACATGCTCGTGGCCTACATGACGAGCGGCAACATCGCCGTCTTCGACCACGACGTCCGGCGCTACGTCGACTTCTTGCGGCGGCTCGAGCACGAGCGCGGCATCGGCGGCTCCGAGGTGGATAGACTCGCGGACAGTGTGTACGCGTTTCTCGACGGCAAACAGCCGGGCGACGTCGACATCCCCGAAGTGCAGGACATCAAGCGCATCATTCGCGAGAGCGAGGCGGTCGCCGGCATCGAGGTGATGGGACTGACCCGGGAGCACGCGCGGTTCCTCAACCTGCCGTTTTATCAGACGGGCAAGGTGAAAAAGGATTCGATCGGGCCCGCCGACGTGAAGATCGTGCGGGATCTGCTCGAAGAGTACCGCCCCGAGATCATCTTCGTGGCGGGCGACCTCTCCGATCCGCACGGCACGCACCGGATGTGCAAGGAGGCGATCGACAAGGCACTCGCCGAGGCCGACATCGCGCGCCCGGAGGTGTGGCTGTATCGCGGCGCCTGGCAGGAGTGGGCCGTCACCGATGCCACCTGGCTCGTCCCGATGTCGCAGGAGGAGCTTCGCACGAAGATCCAGGCGATCTTCAAGCACCAGTCGCAGAAGGACTCGGCTCCGTATCCGGGCCAGGACGATCGCGAGTTCTGGCAGCGGGTCGACGCCAGAAACCGCGGGACAGCCGCGCTGCTCGATTCGCTGGGCCTGGCAGAGTACCTCGCCATGGAAGCGTACGTCGTTGAATAGAGGAAGCTCATGAGCCGGTTCACCGCGCTCGATGCGATCGTGCTGGTTGCGTACCTCGCCGGCACGACGGCACTCGGGCTCTGGGTCGGCCGGCGCCAGCGGGACGCGAAGGACTACTTCGTTGCCGATCGCGCGATCCCGTGGTGGGCGGTGATGTTCTCGATCGTGGCGAGCGAGACGAGCGCGTTGACGTTCATCAGCATCCCCGGACTGTCGTATGGGGCTGCACCTGGCGTGGGCAATCTCGGCTTCCTCCAGGTGGTGGCGGGATACATCCTCGGCCGGTTCGTGGTTGCGAGCGTCCTGCTGCCGCGCTACTTCGCCGGCAACCTGGTCACGGCGTATGCGCTGCTCGAGACCCGGTTCGGGCTGGCCACGCGGCGGTTCACGTCGATCGTGTTCATGGTCACGCGCGCGTTGGCCGACTCGGTCCGCGTGTTCGCGACGGCGATCCCCGTCGCGCTCATCATCAGTCCGTCGGTCACGAACAAGGCCTACGTGATGCCGATCGCCGTGCTGATCCTCGGCATGCTCACGGTGCTCTACACCTACAGGGGCGGCATGAAGGCCGTCGTATGGACGGAGCTGGTGCAGGCAGGCGTCTACATCAGTGGCGCGCTCGCCGCCCTCTTCATCCTGGGCGGCCTGGTGCCGGGCGGATGGTCGTCCATCTGGTCCAGCGCGAGCACCGCGGGAAAGACGCAGGCGATCGACTTCACGTTCACGATGTCGAACCCGCACACGGTGTGGGCGGGACTCATCGGCGGTGCGTTTCTCGCCATGGCATCGCACGGGACGGACCAGCTCATCGTGCAGCGCCTGATGTCCTCGCGGTCACTAAAGGACGCGCAGCGGGCGATCATCGGGTCGGGGTTCGTCGTGTTCGTCCAGTTCTTCCTGTTCCTCACGATCGGGCTGGGCCTGTGGGCGTTCTACAACGCGCGCGCCTTCCCGACAGGGACCGATGCGATCTTCCCGACGTTCATTCTGGACCACATGCCGCCAGGCCTGGTCGGGCTGATCGTCGCCGCGATCGTCGCGGCGACCATGAGCACGCACTCGGGGGCGATCAACTCGCTCGCCGGCGCGACGACGCACGACATCTATCTGCCCCTGACGAAGCGCGACGCGTCCGATCCGCAGACGCTCAAGATGGGACGGATGTTCGCACTGGTATGGGGCACGGTGCTCACGCTCGGTGCCCTGCTCTTTCCGCAGGATACGAAGACACCCGTGGTCGTCGTGGCGCTCGGAATCGCGTCGTTCACCTCGGGCGGCCTGCTCGGGGGCTTCTTCCTCGGTATATTCTGGCGACGCGCAATTCAACGCGACGCGATCATCGGGATGTCCGTGGCCATCGCGACGATGGCGTGCATCGTCTTCGCTCGGCCGATCTCCCTCGCTGCGCCGTCGCTCGCTCCCACGCTCGCTCCGTTCGCGACGATCGCGTGGCCCTGGTACGTCCTCATCGGCACCGCCATCACCCTGCTCGTGGGCATCCTCTCGTCATTGACCCATCCCGAGCCGGCGCTGGAACCGGCGCGCGCATGACCTTCATAGTCGTCGGAGTGGACGGCGGTGGCTCGAAGACGCGCGTGATCGTGGCGGACGATGCGGGCTCTCAGCTGGGCGAGGTGGTGGGGCCGGCGAGTGCCGTGCGCCCGGGCCAGGCCGAACGCTCGGCCGACGTGATCTCGGCGACGGTGCGCGACGCGCTCGCCTCGTGCGAGATGACCCACGTGATGCCGAAGGTGCTCTGCGTGGGTGTCGCCGGCGCCGGACGCGAGCCCGAGCGGCAGGCGCTCTGGCAGGCGCTCATGAGCCGCGAGCTCGCGGACGAGGTGGTGATCCACGCCGATTTCTCGATCGCCCTCGACGATGCGTTCGGCGAGGGGCCCGGCGTGCTCCTCGTGAGCGGCACCGGTTCGGTGGCGTTCGGTCGAGGTCCATCGGGACAGATCGCGCGCTGCGGCGGCTGGGGCCCTGTCTGTGGCGACGAGGGCAGCGGGCAGTGGGTCGGACGTCGTGCGCTGAGCGTGGTGACGGCGGCGGCGGACGGCCGTGAGCCGGAGACGGCGCTCGTAGGAGCGGTGCTCACGGCGGCGCAGGTGAACGAGCCACAGGAGCTGATCGCGTGGGCGGCGCAGGCGACGCCCGCCCAACTCGCGACGCTGGCGCCCGTGGTCTCGAGCGTCGCGGAGGCGGGCGATCTGCGGGCCAACGCGATCATCAGCCTCGCAGTAGAGGAGCTCGTCCTGCACGTGCGCACACTGTCGCGGCAACTGTTCGGCGACGAGCGTGCAGCCACTCCCGTGGCGCTCACGGGCGGGATGCTGAGCAAGGGCACGATGCTCCGGAAGCGGTTCGAGCACCGGCTCAAGAGTGCCGTCCCGGGCGCCCAGCTTCACGCCGGCGAGGTGGAGCCGGCGCGCGGCGCCGTGCGGAGCGCGCTCCGGTACGTGGGAGCGGACAGCTAAGGAAACCGACCGGACGACGCGGAGTACGATCACCGATCGTGTTCCGTGCGGCTCGGCGGCGCCGGACTCTGGCCGCCTCGCCGTCCGCCCGCTAACCTCCGCTCCTTCTCCTCTCAGCCGCCGCCATGCCACTGACTTTGCGTCGCATCACGCTCACCCATTGGATCTTCATCGGGATGGCCGTGGGCGTTCTGGTAGGCTTTCTCTTTCCCGATTCGGCGCGCGCCGCGCACGGCGGGTGGGCGGCGAGCGATCTGAAGATCCTGTCGGACCTGTTCGTCCGGGGGATCAAGATGATCATCGGACCGATCCTGTTCTCCACACTGGTGATGGGGATCGCGGGTCACGGGGACGACCTGAAGAAGGTCGGGCGGCTCGCGTTCCGATCGATCCTCTACTTCGAGATCGTCACTACGGTGGCCCTCGCGGTGGGTCTCGCCGCGGTGAACATCGTGAAGCCGGGGGTGAGCCCGCAGCTGACGTCGGCGCTCCTCGCCGCCGAGGCGGCGCACGCCGGTCCCAAGCTCGCCGCACCGAAGAGCTTCGGCGACCACGTGCGCGAGGTCGTTCCGACGAGCTTCTTCGACGCGATGGCGACGAACAACGTGCTCCAGATCGTGTTCTTCTCGATTCTGTTCGCCATCGGTCTGACCCAGGTTCGCGGCGCGCCGAAGCAGGCGATCCTCGCGTTCTGCGAGGGTCTGGCCGAGGCAATGTTCAAGGTGGTCGGCATCATCATGAAGTACGTGCCGATCGCCGTCGGAGCGGCGCTCGCCGTGACGGTGTCGCACAGCGGGCTCACGGTGCTGCTGCCCCTGCTCAAGCTCGTCGGCACGCTGTGGGGCGCGCTGATCGCCTTCATCCTGCTCGCGCTGCTTCCCGTGGCGCTGCTGGCGCGCATCCCGTTGCGCGGCTTCATTCGACAGGTGCGGGAGCCGGCCATCATCGCGTTCTCCACCACGTCGTCCGACGCCGCGCTGCCGCTGGCGATGCAGCGCATGGAAGCGTTCGGTGTGCCACGGCGAATCGTCTCGTTCGTGATGCCGACGGGCTACTCGTTCAACCTGGACGGCTCGACGCTCTACCTGGCGCTGGCGTCGGTCTTCGTCGCGCAGGCGGCGGGCAAGGATCTTTCGCTCGGTACGCAGGCCGCGATGATGCTGACGCTGATGCTCACGAGCAAGGGCGTCGCCGCGGTCCCGCGCGCCTCTCTGGTGATCCTGTCCGGAACGCTCACCGCATTCGGTCTTCCGCTCGCCGGAATCACGGTGATCCTCGCCGTGGACGAGCTGATGGATATGGGACGGACGATGGTGAATCTGATCGGGAACTGCCTCGCCACCTGCGTCATGGCGCGGTGGGAGGGTGAGTTCACCCCTGGCATCCCGGCGACGGCGGCGGGTTCCGATGCACTGGTGGCCGAGGTGGCGGGAGCTGGGTGAGGCACGCGGCGCGAAGCGCCGCCGTGACTCGGTGACCTTCGCGGCTCTGCGCGTTGCTAGTGACTCGGTTGACTGAGTCACTGAGTCACTGAGTCACTGAGTCACCGAGTCACCGAGTCACCGAGTCACTCAATCCCGCCGTTCAGCCTCCCTGTCCCGCCGGAGCGTCGAGTTGCGGTAGCCGTACGCGAAGTACAGCAACAGACCCAACGCGAGCCACCAGCCGAACCGCTCCCAAGCCTTCAGCGGGAGCCCCGACATCACGTACACGCAGGCTCCGGCGCCGACGAGCGTGACGGGCCACACGAATGGAACGCGGAACGGACGCGGACGGGTCGGGTCCTTGTAGCGCAGGACCAGAACACCGATGCACACGATGGCGAACGCCGAGAGCGTTCCGATGTTGGTCAGGTCGTAGATTTCGTTCTCGTCGGCGACGAGAGCGCCGAGTGCAACCGCGAGCCCGGTAACGATCGTCGTGACATGCGGAACGCGAGTCTTGGGATGCACTCGCGCCGCCCACCTCGGCAGCAGTCCATCTCGCGCCATGGCGAAGAAGATGCGCGGCTGGCCGTACTGGAAGACGAGCAGCACGGCGGTTAGCGAGACCACCGCGCCCAGGCTGACGATCCAGCTTGCCGTCCGAAGACCGGCCACGTCCAGCGCCCTCGCGAGTGGATCCGACGCCCGCAGCTCCTGGTAGGGCACCAGCCCGGTCGCAACGAGGCCGACGATGACGTAGATCAGCGTGCAGATCGCGAGCCCCGCGAGGATGCCGATCGGGAGATTGCGCTGCGGGTTCTTCGTCTCTTCGGCCGCCGTGGAGATGGCGTCGAAACCGATGTAGGCAAAGAAGACGATCGCCGCGCCCTGATGGATTCCCCGCCAGCCGTTGGGCGCGAAGGGGACGTAGTTCGACGTGTCGATGTGCATCGCGCCGACGACGACGAACAGCCCGAGCACCAGGAGCTTCACCGCGACCATGATGTTGTTCGCGCGTGAGCTCTCCTTCACGCCGAGCAGCAGCAGCCAGGTGATGACGGCGACGATGAAGAACGCCGGGATGTTCACGAGGATCGGGATGCCGAGCACGCGCGGAGCGGTCTGCATCAGCCCGGAGACTGCTGGATCTAAGCTCAGCATCACGGCGCGATAGCCGTGCGTCAGCCAGGGAGCGAACGTGACCCCGAACCCGCTCATCAGCGAGACGAAGTAGCCCCCCCACGCCACCGCGACCGCCACGTTGCCGACCGCGTACTCGAGGATCAGATCCCAGCCGATGATCCACGCGAGCAGCTCACCGAGGGTGGCGTACGAGTATGCGTACGCGCTGCCCGCCTGCGGGATCATCGACGCGAGCTCGGCGTAGCACAATGCCGCCAGCCCGCAGACCCCTCCGAGGAGAATGAAGCTGATGACGAGTGCGGGACCGGCCCCGTAGCGGATGACTTCTCCGCTCGCGCGAATCTCCCCAGCGGCAGCGGTCCCGATGGAGGAGAAGATACCGGCGCCGATCACGGCGCCGATGGCCAGCATGACGAGGTCGCCGGCGCCGAGCGCGCGCTTGAGCGCGTTGGGGTGATCCCCCTCCGCGACGAGCTCCGCGATCGGCTTGCGGGCGAAGAGGGATCTCATCGACGAGCCTCGTGCGCCAGTGCGGTCAGAGGAACAACGGCGCCAGCACCAGCGTGATGGTGCTGAGCAGCTTCACCAGCACGTGGAGCGAAGGGCCGGCGGTATCCTTGAACGGATCTCCGACCGTGTCGCCGACGACGGCTGCCTTGTGGGCCTCGGAGCGCTTTCCACCATAGGCGCCGGTCTCGATGTACTTCTTGGCGTTGTCCCAGGCGCCGCCACCGTTGTTGAGGAAGCCGGCCATGAGGATGCCGGTGATCGTCCCCACCATCAGGAGCGCCGCGACCGACTCCGCGCCCATGTACTCGCCCTCGCCGCCGAAATGTTTGAACACGAGACCGACGACGATCGGGAACAACACGACGAGTGCGCCCGGCAGTACCATCGCCTTCAGCGCACCAACGGTGACGATGTCGACGCACGCGGCGTAATCGGGATCCTCGGTGCCCTGCATGATCCCCGGACGCTCCCGGAACTGCCGCCGTACTTCGGTGATCACCGATGACGCCGCCTTGCGAACGGCCGTCATCGCCAGTGATGAGAACCAGAACACGAGCATCGCGCCAAGCAGCCCCGCGACGAACACCACGGGCTTGGACAGGTCGACGTGGAGCGTCTGGCCGGTGTAGTTGCGGACCTCGTCGAGATACGCCGAGAAGAGAAGGAACGCGGCCAGCGCCGCGGAGCCGATGGCGTAGCCCTTCGTCAGTGCCTTCGTGGTGTTGCCGACCGAATCCAGCCGGTCGGTCTTGTCACGTACCGACTCCGGCTGACGCGACATCTCGACGATGCCGCCGGCGTTGTCGGTGATCGGTCCGAAGACGTCCATCGCGAGGATGTAGCCAGCGGTGCCGAGCATCCCCATCGTCGCGACCGCCGTGCCGAACAGCCCGCCGATCGGCTGACCCTCCGCGTTCACGAGACCGCTCGTCTGGCCAAGGGTGTAGCTCGCGATGATCGCGATGCCGATCGCGATCACCGGCATCACGGTGGACTCCATCCCGACCGCGAGGCCAGCGATGATGTTCGTCGCCGGACCGGTCTGGCTCGCCTCGGCGATGCCGAGCACGGGGCGATAGCGATACTCCGTGTAGTACTGCGTGATGAACACGAACGCGATCGAGGTGACGATTCCGATCAACCCGCACAGGAAGAAATGCCACCAGACGTCGGGCGCGTCCGCCGGGTTGAGCAGCGTGCGCGTGGCGAAGAAGAATGCGATCGTGACCAGCGCGGAGGTGACGTAGTAGCCGAAGTTCAACGCCTTCATCGGGTCGGCGTCCTCCCTCGTCCGCACCACCATGACGCCGACGATCGAGCAGATCAGCCCGAGCGCCATGATCACCAGCGGGAAGAGAATGCCGTTGATGCCGAACGACCGATACAGAAGCACGCCGAGGATCATCGCGCCGATGTTCTCGGCGGCGGTGGACTCGAACAGGTCGGCACCACGGCCGGCGCAGTCGCCGACATTGTCGCCGACGAGGTCCGCGATCACCGCCGGGTTGCGTGGATCGTCCTCGGGGATTCCCGCCTCGACCTTGCCCACGAGATCCGCGCCCACGTCGGCGGCCTTCGTGTAGATGCCGCCA
>DATFOL010000178.1:0-5644 GCA_035265545.1 Gemmatimonadaceae bacterium
CTGTTCGGCGACCGCATCGGCGTCGAGTACACGCACTACAACAAGCTGACGAAGGACGCGCTGGTGAACGTCAACAACGCGCCCTCGCTCGGCACCAGCCCGAACCGCTTCATCAACGTCGGCAAGGTGCGCAACTCGGGCCATGAGGTGCTGCTGCGCGCCGGCATCCTGCAGGGTCGGCTCGTGAAGTTCGACATGACCGTCAACGGCTCGTTCACGAAGAACAACCTCGAGGACCTCGGCGCCGACGAGAACGGCGTGGCGATCCCCGAGTTCACCGGTGGCTTCGACGCCACCCAGATCTTCCGCACGGGCGTGCCGCTCGGCGCCTACTGGACGAACGCGGTGACGTACGCCGACGCGAACGGCGACGGGATGATCGGCTGTCCGGACGGGCCCGGCGTGGCGTCGTGCGAGATGACCATCTCCGACGATCCGAGCCTCATCGGCACGCCCTTCCCCAAGGCGGAGATCAGCATCGCGCCCTCGCTGCAGGTCGGGTGGGCGCGGATCACGGCAACGCTCGACCGCCGAACGGGGCACAAGCTGTACAACCTCACTGGCGTCTATCGGAACGCGATCTTCGCCAACGGCGTCGCCGTGCAGCTCCCCGACGCGAGCAACCTCCAGCAGCAGGCAGCTGCACAGGCGGCCGCGCTCGGATTCAACGGCGGCTTCATCGAGGATGCGTCGTTCACCAAGCTCCGCGAGGTCGCGCTGTCGCTGACGCTCCCGCCGCGCTTCGCGGCGCGGGCTGGTGCGGGATCGGCCGTGCTCACCTTCGCTGGGCGCAACCTGCACACCTGGACCAACTACAGCGGCCTCGATCCCGAGGTCAACGCCGGCGCGCAGGCGAACTTCAGCACCGCCGACTTCCTCACCGCCCCGAACGTCCGCTACTTCACCGCGCGTCTCGCGCTGAGCTTCTAAGGGAGCGCCATCGATGACGAATCCCACAATCCAGACGCGCACCGCGCTCCGCGCCACCATCGCCGCCGCGCTGCTCGGCGCGGCGACGCTCGTGGCGTGCGATCAGGACAAGCTGCTCACGGCCCCGACGCCGGACGTCGTTCTGCCGGGGGACATCACCAGCCGCGCGGCGCTGCCGAGCGCCTTCGCCTCCGCCGTCGGCGACTTCCAGCTCGCCTACGCCGGCGGCTATGGAGCCCAATTGCCCCTCCTCGACTACAACGAGGGGCTCGCGCAGATGACGGCACTGCTCACCGACGAGCTGCTGAACGCTGAGACGTACAACACCCGCATCGAGGTCGATCGCCGCGCGACGACGATCATCAACTCCTCGACGCTTCAGACCTTCCAGGTTGCGCAGCAGGCGCGCGCGACGGCCGATCTCGTGGCGGAGCGGTATCGCGAGCTCGATCCGGAGAACCCCCAACGCGCCGAGGCGCAGGCACTCGCGGCATTCCTCTACGTGATGTTCGCCGAGGGCTACTGCAACGGCGTGCCGACGAGCCGGGTGCTCGCCGACGGCTCGTTCGAGTACGGTTCGCCGCAGACAGGGTCGCAGCTGCTCACCACGGCGGTCGCCAAGTTCGACTCGGCGATCACCGTCGCCGTCGCCGCGGGCAGCGCAGGCTCCACGGCGCTGAACCTCGCCCGCATCGGCAAGGGACGTGCGTTGCTCGATCTGGGGAACTACGCCGCCGCCGCCGCGGCCGTCGCCGCGGTGCCCTCGACGTTCGTGTACGAGATCCAGCACAGCGAGACGACGGGACGGCAGAACAACGCGTTCTTCGCCTTCAACTACCTCGAGAGCCGGTTCACGATCGCCGAGAAGGAGGGCATCAACGGGCTTCCGTTCGTCACGCTCGACGATCCGCGTGCGCCAGTGTACTTCGCCGGCGACGTGTTCGGTGACGTCTTCGAGGTCGGCTTCGACGGCAGCACACCGCTGTTCTTCACCACCAAGTATTTCGACTACGACTCCCCGACGCCGCTGGCGGTCGGCGCGGAGGCGCGGCTCATCGAGGCCGAGGCGGCGCTCAAGGCGGGCGATGTGGTGACCTTCCTGGCGAAGCTGAACGAGGCGCGTGCCGCTGCCCCGACGTATCCGTCCGCGCCCGACGCAACCTCGCCGCCGCGCGACAAGCCTGCTCCGCTCACCGCCGCCGACGTCCCGGCCTCGACGGCGGGCCGCGTCGACCTGCTGTTCCGTGAGCGCGCGCTCGCGCTGTTCCTCACCGGCCACCGCGTCGGCGACCTGCGCCGCCTGACGTATCAGTATGGCCGAGCGACCGAGTCGGTCTGGCCGACGGGCCCCTACCAGGACGACAACCCGGACAAGCAGGGGACCAACTACGGCCCCGACGTGAACCTGCCGATCCCGCAGGAGGAGTCCAACAACCCACAGTTCGCCGGACAGTGCACCAACCGCTCGGCGAACATCCAGTAGCTGTTGCGTGAACGAAGGGCGCGGCACGCGTGATCGCGTGCCGCGCCCTTCGTTTCATTTGCCGCATCGTGGTGCGGCGTGCATCGCGGCCGTGAGCCGGTCGAGCGCCACACGGTGCTCGGGCGACGGTTGCACGCGGTCGCGCATCGCCTGCCGGACTCTCGGCCACAGCGGGTGTCCACGAACGCGCTCCGCCGCCGCACGCGCCGTCGAGTCGAGCCGGGCGTAGACGCTGTCGCTGCGGCTCAACCGCTCGGATTCGGCGCGCCCCGAATCCAGCCACTGGTTCACCGGACGGTCCACGCGCACCAGCGCTGGCGACGTCGCCAGCAGTGATTCGACCGCCCGCTGGCGAGCATCGATGCGCGCGATCTGCTCGGCGCGCGCGAGCGCGGCTAGCTCACGCAGGCTCGAGTCGTCGTGCGTCAGAACGCGCTCGACCGTGCGCTGGTACTGGCGCTGCGCGTTTGCATAGGCGGCGTAATGGCGTGCATGGCAGGCGGTGGACGCCGACTGCGCTCCCGTCGGCACGATCGGCACGAGGCTGACGGCGGCCGCGAGCGTTGTGCCGGCGACCCGCTCGATCAGCCTGGCTCGAAATTCTCGTAACATGGGTCTCATCGGGTGGCGTCCTGTACTGGACGAGTCGTGAGTGCCAACTTCACGACTCCGCAACCATCGACGCGAGGCACGCATGCACCATCGGAATCGGATCCTCGTCGCTCTGGCGCTCCTCCTCGCGCCGGTCGTGGTGCACGCTCAGGCCCGCTTCACCGCCGGCGTCGCCGGCGTGTACGGACAGCCTCTCGGCCAGTTCGGCGAGAACGTCCGACGGGGCTTCGGCGCCGATGGCTTCGGGACGCTCGGCATCGATTCGCGGGGCATCTTCAGCCTGCGCGGCGAGATCGGGTACATCCGCTATAACCGCAGGAGCGAGTTCTTCGTCGTCAACACCGGTTTCGGTCTTGCCGAGCTCGAGTCCGAGACGACGAGCGGCGTGCTCACGATGGGCGTCGGCCCACAACTGATGCTGCCCGAGGGGGCCATCCGCCCGTACATCGGCGGCACGGTCGGCTTCGCGCGCTTCGCGACCAATACGTCGATCAACGTTCCATCGGATCAGTCGAGCACGGGCCAGAAGGAGTCGATCTACGACGAGACCGTGTCCAGCGACTTCATCCTGTCGCTGGCCGCCGTCGGCGGGCTCGCGTTTCAACTCAACTTCCTCGGCCGCGGCGTGCTCGCCGACCTCGGCGTCCGGTGGCATCGGAACGGCGAGGCGGAATACGTGTCATCCGAGGGCGTCTTCTACAGCGGCACCGGCCAACCGTCGATCACCGCCACGCGGAGCGAGGCGGACTTCCTGGTCTACCGGCTGGGGATCGTGATCCCGCTCGGGAGGGGCAATATGACGGTAACGCCCTGACTTCGGTGAGTTGGTTGGTGGGATCGTGGGTTGGTGGGAACGGCCTCGGGAAGTTCCTGCCTTCCGAGGCCGTTCCACTCACGATCTCACCCTCCAACCAACCAACTCACTCTCAAACATTCACCAACATCTTCACCAAATTAGGCATTCCTGCCCCCTGCATCTGGCGCTGCCGGCCGAGGTCCGTGCAGTTCTTGAGCACGATGTCCTTCACGTCGTCCGGGCGGCCGGCGAACTCCCGTCGCTTGGAGAGGAACGAGGTCAGGAGTCCGGAGACGTGCGGCGCGGCCATGCTCGTCCCGCTCATCTCCGTGTAGAGCTGCTCGAGCGTCGGGTTGCGCGCGTTCGTGTTCGCGTCGCTGCGCACCGACAGGGTGCGCTCGCCCGGTGCCACGCAGTGCGGTGCGCTGGGAAAGCCTGGATGATGTGGATCGACTGGTCGATGTAGGCGGTTTGCGAGGTCTTCGCGGTCTTCGTGGTCTTCGCACTCTTTACGGCTCCGGCGGGACGTGCGCCGGCTTTCGCTCGCGTGGTCGTGCGGGGGCGCTTGGAGGTTGGGCGCTTGCGACTTGCCATGGTCCTGGCGTCGTTGAGGAAGGTCGATCGCTGCACGCCGCGGCGCGTGCGGCGGATCATTGGCGACGGGCAAACGGCTTTCGTGGCGCGCGCATGTCACCCTCCTCCCCTCGGCGCGAGGTGACGGCCTTGCGATTGAGAGTGTCGTGTCCGGTAGAGCCGTCTCGATCGTCTTGAATCACGACCGATCACGAGCCTTTCCGAGCCGAGTCCCTTCTTCATCACATGCGCCGACTACCGCAACTGGCAATTGCCGCCGTACTGGCCGTGCTGTGCTCCGCGCCCGCGTCGGGACAGAGCGTGACATCGCCGGGTGGCGCGACGGTGAGCGCAGATGACACGCTGGCGACACTCGCCGCCGGCGGAGGTAGCACGTGCCTGACGACGACACGCGGTGATGGCTGGTGCTGGGGAGCGCTCGGCTTCGGGCGGAAGACGGCTTTCCGCATGCGAGAAGCCGATGGCCGGCCGGCGGCGCTGAAGCAGCTCGTTCCCTGGGAATGGAATGTCTGCGGTCTCACGGTTGACGCGCGAGTGCTCTGCGGCGTCGATCTCCCTGGCGGGCTCCTCGACGCGGCTGGACGTCGGAGGCCGTTGCCGCCGACCTGTCGAGACCGCAGCTGTCTCTTGCCGCTGGCGATACCGGGCGCCGTCGCGCGCGCTACATCGGTCACGACAGGGTTTCTGCACGCGTGCGCTCTCGCGAACGGCGGGCTGGCCTACTGTTGGGGCATGAACTACATGGGGCAGTTGGGAAGTGGTGTGCACACGCTCGCGACCACGCCGGACTCCGAAGCCATCGTCCGGACCCCATCGCAGGTGCGCGACGGGCATCGCTTCGCGCAGCTGGACGCGGGTGAAGCCGTGACGTGCGGCACCACAGCGCTCGACGGTGCGATCCAGTGCTGGGGTTCTGGGCAAAGCGGCGAGACGGGCGACTCGACGGTGATGACCGATTGCTCGCGCGCGCGCCCGAATCCCGATGCCCGGTGTTTCTTCGCTACTCCGTGCACCGTCCGGAAAGCGCATACGACTCCGGCGGCGACAGCGTGCAGGTCGAGTACGTCGAGCCGCAGATTCCGCAGCCGACCGCTGCGACGCACGTGCAGTGGGCGCGCGCTCGTCGGCAGTACGAGGCGAGCGTCCACTCGTACCATCGCTCGATCGCTGGTGGCGACCGTGGGCTCCACTCACAGGGCCCGCTCTGGCTCCAGAACGGGGACTCGATG
>DATFOL010000179.1:0-5515 GCA_035265545.1 Gemmatimonadaceae bacterium
TGAGCAGCGAAGCGGTCATGCGAGAACGAGCTCCACGAGCTGGTCGAAGGAATCCACCACGGCGTCCGCGCCGGCGACGACGGGATCGCGGCGCACGAATCCGGTGAAGGCGACGAACGCATCGGCGACCGGCCGGATCGCCAGGTCGGTCGCACCGTCGCCCACCGCCACCAGTCGCCGCGGCAGGCCGAGCGCCTCCACCACCGAGCGCTTGCCCTCCGCGGTCGTCATCGGGGAGTGCGCATCGTAGGTCTCGTACTCGCCGCCGTCATCGACGAGCACGTTCACCGCGTGTACGTCGGTCTCGTCGATGCCGAGCCGGCGGGCCACCGGGAGGATCGCGTTGCGGAGCCCGCCGCTCACGAGCACCACGCGCCGGTTCGCGGCGCGCATCCGCGCGATGGCTTCGGCCGCGCCCGGAGCGAGCGCCCGCTCGTACTCCGCGGCCAGCGCATCGAGGTCGGCGCTCGACGGGCGCACAACGCCCAGCCGCTCGCCGTAGACCGCGTCGAGCGCGAGCTCGCCGTTCATGGCGCGGTCGGTGAGCTCGGCGATCCGCACGCCGGCGGTCGGCCCGCGCCGCGCGGCGAGCCAGTCGATCCCCTCGATGCCGCAGAGCGTCGAGTCCACGTCGAGCACCACGCTCGCGAAGCCGGCGGCGGTCATGGCAGGGGCTGGAAGAGCATTCGACAGGGTAGCGGGCTGGGGAGATTCGCAAGCTCGCCAGGCGCGTCGGACGGGGCAACCTGTCGCGCTATCGCGCCGCGAACGATTGCGCACAATATTCTCCGCCGAGAGAGAGTCGCTTCCATATCGTCCAGACCGGCCGATGCCGCCGGGTGCAGCATCGAGTCATGCGAGCCATCGTCCGCGTCACCGCCGTCCTGTTCGTCTTCGCACCGACCGGCTCGTTGGGAGCGCAAGGTGACACGCTCGGCGCGCTCGAGGGCACGATCCACGAGCGTTCCATCTCGCGGTCGGTGTTGGCTGCGCGGGTATCGGTGCGCCGCGTGGAGCCCGACAGCAGCGTCGGCGCGACCGCCACCCCCGGCGCGACGGGCCGCTACCGCCTCGATTCGCTTCCGCCTGGTCGCTACAGCGCTCGCGTCGTGAGTGCCACGCTCGACTCGCTCGGCGTGACGCCTCCGGCGATCGACGTGCAGATCGCGCCCGGTCGAGTGGTGCTCGCCGATTTCACCCTTCCCTCCGGCACCGCGCTACGCGACGCGGTATGCGGCGAGGGACGGGTCGGGGAGCGAAGGGCCGCCGTCGCCGGCAATGCGATCGACGCCGACACCGACGGACAGCCGTTGGGGGGCTCCGAGCTGGTCGCGGTCTGGATGGAGTTTCCCCTCAACCGGTTGACCCGCCGATCCGTGCCCACGAGGCGCGTCACCGTGGTGAAGACGGGACGAGACGGCGAATACCGCATCTGTGGCGTGCCCACCGAGACACTGTTCACGCTGCAGCTGCGCAGTCAGGGCCGTGCGAGCGCCGTCGTCCGGCTCATCATCGGGGAGGACGACGGCGCCGTCGCGCGTGATCTCTCGCTCAGCGCGCGGACGGCGCCGACGGTCGCGGCACTCGACTCCCTCGCCCGCGCCGCGGCGGCGAAAGGGCGCGATGCGCCACGGGACGAGCTGAAGATCGTCGGCACGGCCGAGCTGACGGGCATCGTCCGCAGCCTCTCGGGAGAGCCGTTCGCGGGGGCGCAGGTCCGCGTCCGCGATGCGCGCTCCTCCGCGGTCACGGACCGCGCCGGACGCTTCGTGCTGCGCGAGCTTCCGGCCGGAACGCAGATGCTCGTCGTGCGGCATCCCGGATACGCGCTCGCGGAGCTTCCCGTCGAGCTGCGGCCGGGGAGGAGCGTGGAGCAGGCGGTGCTGCTCGTCCGCCCGCTCGCGCTCGATGCGGTCCAGACGATCGCCATGGCGACGGATCTGGAGGCGTTCGATGCCTCCCGGAGAACGAACCCGTACGGCCAGTTCCTCACGCAGGCACAGATCGACAAGAAGAAGCACGTGACGGAGACCGTCGACCTGTTCGACGACCTGCTGGGCTTCACGGCGTTCGGCCGCGGTCCGAGCGCCCGGGTGATCTCGAACATGGCCCTGTCGAATCGCGTCGCGTGCTCGGAGGCGAGCGTGATCGTCCAGGGCAGAGCAGGTCGGCGAATCAACGACGTGAAGCCGAGTCAGATCGCGGGCATCGAGGCCTACTCGGACGCCGCGTTCGTGCCCGGACGGTTCGCGGGTCAGGCCGAGTGCGGCGTCGTCGTGATCTGGCTGCGGAAGGATCCCGGCCCCGCGCCGCGTCCCGCGGCCAGGCTCAGAGCGAATGGTTACCCGTAACCGCGCGTCCACTACCGGACACCATGCGAAATCTCCTCACCGTCATCACGCTCGGCCTCCTCGTCTGCGGCTCGCCGCTCGTTGCGCAGCAGCGCCCCGTCGGAACGCTGCATGGCACGCTCCGCGAGAAGATCGAGTCGCGTTCGGTGCGGGGTGCATCGGTCTCCCTCGTGAGCGTCGACGCCGAGTCGAGCCCCACGATCAATGCCCGCCCCGACGCGCAGGGCCAGTTCCACCTGGAGGCACTCCAGCCCGGACGCTATCTGGTCCAGGTCAGCAGCCCGACGCTCGACTCGCTCGAGCTGTCGCTCCCTCCGGAGCAGATCGAGATCGCGGCGGGCAAGGCGTCACGGTTCGACTTCACGCTTCCCTTCGGCACCAGGCTGCGCGACGCCGTCTGTCAGGGCGTCCGACTGGGTGAGGGCAAGGTCGTCGTCGCGGGGCGCGCGCTGAACGCGGATACGGATCAGCCCCTCCCCGGCGCCGACGTCGTCGCGGGCTGGGTGCACAATTACATCGACAAGACGACGCTCAAGATCGTGACGCAGATGCGGGGCGCATCCGTGAAGGCGGGAGTGAACGGCGAGTACCGCATGTGCGGCGTGCCGAGCGGCACCCTGCTGTCGCTCCAGCTCCAGCACGAAGGACGCGCCGGCACCGTCGTGCGAGTCGCGGTGACCGACGAGGAGGGAGCCGCAGTGCGCGAGCTGTCGATCAGCCCGCGGACGTCACCCACCACTTCCGCCCTCGACTCGGTGGCGAGGGTGCTCTCCGTCGATGGCCGCGATTCGACTCGTGAGGAGCTGAAGCTGGTCGGCACGGCGACCCTCACCGGTGAGGTGCGGTCGCTCACCGGCGAGCCCGTGGCCGAGGCCGAGGTGCACGTGCGCGACGGGCGCGCCACGACCGTCACCGACAGCGCGGGCCGGTACACGCTCACCGGCCTGCCGTCCGGCACCCAACTGCTCATGGTGCGGCACCTCGGCTACCCGCTCGTCGAAGCACCCGTCGAGCTGCGGCCGGGCAAGTCCGTGACGCGGGACGTGCTCCTGCGGCGCAACCTCGTGCTCGACTCGGTGCGGGTGATCGCGGCGCGGACGGAGTACACCGAGTTCGAGCGGAACCGGCGCACCCATACGTTCGGTCAGTTCCTCACGCTCGAGCAGATCGAGAAGATGAAGGCGACCGAGACGGGGGACCTGTTCCTCAACGTCCTCGGGTTCAGCGTGTTCGGTCATGGCTCGCAGGCACGCATCGTCTCGAACGCGGCGCTGGCGCGCCATCCCGCGTGCCGGAACGCGACGGTGGTCGTGAACGGGCTGGAGGGCGGCACGCTCAACTCGGTGGCGCCAAGCCAGATCGCCGGCATCGAAGCCTACGCCGACGAGACCTTCGTACCGGCGCGCTTCGAGGGCCGCTCGCAATGCGGCGTGATCGTGATCTGGCTGCGGAAGGCGACCGCGCGGCCGATGCCGCCCACAGGCCTCAGCGGCAACGGCTATCCCTGAAGCGCGGAGGCGCTACAGCACGTTGCCCGGCGCGAGGATCCCCGCCGGGTCGAGCTCGCGCTTCACCGCGTGCATCGTGCGCACCTGAAGTGGCGACATCTGGAGGGGCAGCCACTTGCGCTTGATCTTCCCGATCCCGTGCTCGGCGGCCACGGTGCCGCCCATGGCGATCACCTCGCGCAGCGTCTGCTCCACCACGCTCTCGATGCGACGCAGCTCGTCGCCGTCGTGCGCGATGAAGTTCTGGTGGGGATGTCCATTGCCGGCGTGGCCGTAGGTCACCGCCTGTTGGATCCCCGCGATGTCGGCGAAGCTGCGTGCCTTGGCGAGCATCTCGCCGAGCCGCGCGTAGGGCACGGCCCAATCGGTGGAGACCTTGCGCCCGCCGTGCGGCCGGCGCTGCGATCCGCGCTCGTTCATCGTCGCGGGCACGGCATGGCGGACGCGCCGCGCCTCGCGCAGCGACGCCTCCCCCTCGTACACGTTCACGTCGTCGGTGAGCGCACCGCGCTGCTCGGCCAGCTCGAGCCACGCGTCCAGCGCCGGCGGGACGCCAGGCAGCGGGACCTCCTCCACGTACACGAACGCATCGGCGTCCTGCGCCCAGCCCGGCGTCGACTCCGCCTCGCGCGCGATCGCCAGCGCGCGGCGGTCGAAGAACTCGAGGCAGCGCGGATTCACGACCGGGCTCTCCCGCGCTGCGACGATGAACGCAAGAGCGTCTTGCTCGGTAGCAAATGGGATGGCGAGCCCGATCACCTGCTCGGGCAGCGACAGCAGTCCGAGCTCCACCTCGACGACCACGCCGAGCGTGCCCTCGCTTCCGACGAACCAGTCCACCGGATCGTGCGCCAGCGCGTAGCCGACGGTGTTCTTCTCGAGCGAAGGACGCCGCAGCTCGACGATCGACCCGTCCGCGAGCGCGACCTTGAGGGCGCGCACGTGCGGCCGCGTCGCGCCGTAGCGGAGACTGCGCGCGCCCGATGCGTTGCACGCCACCGCGCCGCCGACGGTGCACTCCTCCTCGCTCGTCGGATCAGGCGCGAGCAGCAGCCCATGGGCGGCGCACGCGCGCTTGAGCTCTCCGACGAACACGCCCGGCTCGACGCGTACGGTGCGCGCCTTCGGATCGAGGTCGATCACCCGATCCATCGCGCGCAGCGAGAGCACGATCCCCCGGTCGGTGATCGACGCGCCGGTGGTGCTCGTCTGTCCGCCCGCGCACGTCACCGCGGTGCCGTTCGCGCTCGCATCCGCGAGCAGCGACGCGACCTCGGCCGCCGACGTCGGACGTACGACGCCTTCCGGCACCATGACGAGCCCCGACGCGTCAGCCGAGTACGCGGTGCGCACGCCCTCGTCGCGCTCGACGCTCGCCGACACCATCACTTCGGTCATCACGCCCCGCGAAAATGCACGACCGTCGCCGTGCACACGTCCTGGAGCTTGAGCAGCTCCTCGCGCACACCCTGGGACACCGTGCCGTCGACGCTGATCGCCGCGAGCGCCTCGCCGCCCTGCGCGAGACGCGCCTGGTGGTACTCGGCGATGTTCACCCCGCGATCGCCGAGCAGGGTGCCGACGCGTCCGATCACGCCGGGCACGTCGTTGTTGGTGAGGATGATCAGCGCCTCGCGCGGCGCGACGTCGATGTGG
>DATFOL010000180.1:0-2018 GCA_035265545.1 Gemmatimonadaceae bacterium
CGCGTGGTTCGTCCGGGTGCGATCCCGGCCGCAATCCTGCGCGAGACCGCCCCACGGCTCATCGGAGACGCGTGAGCACATGAAGCTGCTATTCGTCTGCACCGGCAACACCTGTCGAAGCCCGCTCGCCGAGGCGATCGCGCGCAAGGTGGCGATCGAGCGCGGGCTCCCCGACATCGAAGTGTCGAGCGCCGGCACGAGCGCATGGGACGGCGCGTCGGCGTCGGACGGCGCCTTGCTCGTCGGCATGGAGCGGCACCTCGACCTGAGCTCCCACCGGTCGCGCCAGCTCACGCGCGCGATCGTCGGCGAGAGTGACCTCATCTTCACGATGGGGCCGCACCATCTGGAGCGTGTCGAGGCGCTCGGCGCGCGCGGCAAGGCATATCTGCTCACCTCCTATCCCGACAGCGGGCCGGCGGGACGAGCGATCAGCGATCCGATGGGTGGTGAGCTCGACGTGTATCGCGCCACTGCCGACGAACTGGAGACGGAGGTGCGCCGGGTGTTCGACCGGCTCGCGGCGGAGCGGGTCCCCGGCGCGTCGTGAGGCTGCGCCCCGGGCGCCTGGTCCTGCTCGGGCATCCGGTCTCGCACTCCCTGTCACCTCGCTTTCAGAACGCCGCGCTGCGCGCCGCGGGCATCCCGCTCGTCTACGAAGCGCTCGACGTTCCGCCGGACGAGCTCACGGCCACGCTCGCGGAGCTGGCAGCCGCGAACGCCTCGGGGAACGTGACGATCCCCCACAAGGAAGCCGTCGCGTCGCTCTGCGCTCGCCGAAGTGAGCTGGCCGAGCGATGCGCGGCGGTCAACACCTTTTGGCACGAGGACGGCGTGCTCGTAGGCGACAACACCGACGTGGGCGGCGTGGATGCGATCGCGCTGGCGCTCCTCGGCGAGGAGCGACGCGCGTCGGCGCGTGTCGCACTGCTCGGCGCGGGCGGCAGCGCGGCGGCGGTGTTGGCCGCGGCGGAACGATGGGGCGCCGCGCGCGTGCGGCTGTACAATCGGAACGTGGAACGCGCACGGTCACTCGCATCACGCTTCGGCGCGGCGGTGGAGGTCGCCGCTTCCGTCGAGCGCGCGCTCGACGGCGCAACGCTCGTCGTCAACGCGACGCCGATCGGTCTTCGCGACGATGACTTTCCAGTCGAAGTCGAGGCGATTCCGGCGGAGGCCGCCGTCTTCGATCTCGTGTACCGCACCGGCGAGACCGCCTGGGTGCGCGCGGCGCGCGAGGCCGGACATCGCGCGGCCGACGGTGAGGGTATGCTCGTGGAGCAGGGCGCGCTCTCGTTCGAGCGCTGGTTGGGCGTCGAGCCCGACCGCAACGCGATGTGGGCCGCGCTGCGCTGACGCGCGCGCGAGCTCGGCGCGCCGGAGCAGCGCTGCTCGATCTCTTGCTTCCGTCGGCGTGCGCCGTTTGTGCCCGACCGCGCGCGAGTCACGAGCACGAGCTCATATGCGGCGCGTGCTGGCTGCGAGCCGTCGAGCTGCCTCGCCCCCGCTGCGATCGGTGCGGGCATCCCATCAACGTCGCCCGACCATCTGCGCCGTGTGTGTGGTGTCCGATCCTCCCGCCGTATGTGCGGTCCGTTCGCTCGGCGTACGCGCTTCCCGGCGGTACGGCGGAGTCGATCGTGTACGCACTCAAGTACGACGGCTGGCATGCCGTCGGCGACGCGATGGCTCGTCGAATGGCCACGCTGCGCTTTCCTTCCGACGTCGAGCGCGAGCGCGCGGCGATCGTGCCGGTACCGCTCGCTGCCTCGCGTCGGCGTGAGCGCGGCTACAATCAGAGCGAAGTGCTGGCAGTCGGGCTCGCCCGCCTCTGGAACCTTCCCGTGCGCGACGACCTTCTTGCACGGACGCGTGCGACGGCGACCCAGACGCGGTTGACACCAGGGGAGCGACAGCGCAACGTTGCTCATGCGTTCCGCTCGCTCGCGGATCGTGGGTCGCTGCGCGGTCTCCACCTCGTCCTCGTGGACGATGTCGTGACCACCGCCGCGACCCTC
>DATFOL010000181.1:0-4433 GCA_035265545.1 Gemmatimonadaceae bacterium
TCACACGCGTGATCGCGATCGACGCCGTGAGCGGCGCGACGATCTGGGACCGGGCCTACGACGGCGGTACGGACCGTCTCGCGATCTCGCCGGACGGCAGCACCCTGTACGTGCCGCAGTTCGAAGGCCCGCTCTGGCACGTCGTGAACGCGGCGACCGGCGACGTGCAGGGGACGATCGAAACGCGTTCAGGCTCGCACAACACGATCGCGTCGGCCGACGGACGCTTCGTCTACCTCGCGGGCCTCAAATCCGCGACGCTGTCGATCGCCGATGCGCGCGAGCGTCGCCTGGTCGGGGCGGTGGGTCCGTTCGGCAACGTCGTGCGACCATTCACGGTGAACGGCGCGGGCACCCTCGCCTTCGTCAACGTCAACGACCTGCTCGGCTTCGAGATCGGCGATCTACGCACCGGGAAGGTGCTCCACCGCGTCGAGGTCACCGGCTATCAGAAGGGCAAGGTCAAGCGCCACGGATGTCCCAGCCACGGCATCGCACTCACTCCGGACGAGCGCGAGCTCTGGCTCGCGGACTGCGCCAACAGCACCATCCACGTGTTCGACGCCACGGTCATGCCGCCCAAGCAGACGACCAGCCTTCCGATGCGCGACTGCGTGGGCTGGGTGAGCTTCAGCATGGACGGGCGCGTCGCGTACTCGTCGACCGGAGAGATGATCGACGTCGCGACCAGACGGGTGATCGCCACGCTCACCGACGAGGTGGGACGCGCCGTGCAAAGTGAGAAGATGCTGGACCTGGTGGTGGCGGACGGTAAGGTCGTGCGCGCAGGCAACCAGTTCGGCGTGGGTGGGAAGCGGTGAGTGCGGGTGCGCGGGTGCGCGACCGGCGTCGGGAAGCTCCTCGCGCTGTGCCAACGACGGAACGCGGATTTGACGGATTGAACGGGAACGCCCGGATCGCTCCCGGCCGGCGGAGGGATCGCTGCGCCGCAGCCAAGAAAAGACTTTGGGGTCGTGGATGGAGAGGAGGCTGCGCCAGCACTGGGCATCACGACCCGGAGAGGAGCGATCCGGCCGTTCTGTAGTTCAGATCCGCCTCATCCGCGTTCCGTCGTTTCCATCCGCGCCCGAGGCGTCCCGAGGACTTTCCCGCACCCGCGCACCCGCGCACTCACCGCAGCCCCTCTGCCGCGTACACCTTGATCCAGTGAGTTCGCACCAGGGGGCGCTCTCGCTGCCCCTGGTGTCCGGAGATGATCGAGTTCGACTGCTGCAGCGGCATGTGACAGTCGACGCAGCGGCCGATCAGCTCCTGACCTCGCGACGGGTAGAGGCCGCAGCTCTGGGGCACGTGACAGGTGAGGCACCGGCCGGAGAGCTGAACGGTGTCGCGTTGGGTACGATGCACGTCGTGGCAGTTCGAGCACGTCATCTCGCTGGAGCGAAAGCATGCACTGCGAGCCAGCAGCGCCACCTGGTTGCCGTGGACGTCGACTTCGTTCGGCGCGGCCGGCGCGAGTGCGAGGTGGTCGCGCAGCGGCGTTCCGGGCACGTAGCCGAATGACGGGGCCTTCGGTTCGCCGACCCCGCCGTGGCAGAGCGCACACGCCTCGATCTGTCGCTGACGCGAGAGCCGCGCCGGATTGACGATCGCGCGCGGGAGCACGGTGCGCAGTGCGGAACGCTCACGTTCCACGTGAGTGCGCCCGGCGGTGTGACACTTCTCGCAGGTGAGTCCGAGCACCGGCTCGGTGGTGGCGTATCGGTTGGCCTGTCGCGCATCGATGACGGGCTCGAAGCTCGTGGCGTGGCACTCGAGGCAGCGCGGCGTGATCGTCCGGTCGAAGTTGGCCACGCCATCGGTGAAGCCAGGGCTGTTGACCCACCCGAGGCCCGTCCAGTGCGAGACCGGGAGCTGATACAGCAGTTCGTCGCGACGATAGATGTACGACTGTCCCTTTCGTCCCGAGCCGACGACGTAGGCGAACCGCTCGGTGCGGACGGTCGTGTCGGGCGGCGCGCCGACGACCGCGGTCTGGGTGAAGCCGTCGCGGGTGGAATCCATCCGGTACCACAGGTATCGATTCGTCGTGCGCAGCTCATTCGCGTCCGCGTCGAAGCGGCCGTCGATCGAGGCGCGCGTCGGATGCCGTGAGCTGAGACGGTGTGCGGTCGACTCGTAGGTGACCTGCTCCCGATGACAGGAGAGACAGGCGGCGTCGGCGACGGCGCTGGCCGCGCGCACGGGCTCGGGACGATGGCGCGTCACCAGCAGCACGACAGCGGCGCCCACGGCGAGCAACATCCCCATCCATGCGAGGACTCGGGCGCGGCTGCGACCATGGCGGGGCGAATGATTCGTGCGGCGCACCCGCGGAACTTCTCACGCGGTGCACGGGCGGGCAACGGAGCGCGGCGCACAGGAGCGCCGCGCACCGGCACGCTGTGCACGTGCACAGCGAATGAGCGAGGGATCCGCCGAGCAGTGGGCCGACGTACGTTACTCTCGACCGCAGCTCGACTGCTGAGTCCCTCACGTCCGCGCTCGTCGGCGTGATCTCGAGCGCAAACCATCCCTCACACCGATGAATTCCGCTTTCCTCGACTCTTCTCAGCGTGCGCCGGGTCGGGTGCTGTCGGTGAACGTGGGCACCGTGCGCACCATGACGTGGCGCGGTGAGACGGTCACGACGGGGATCTGGAAGGAGCCCGTTGCCGGACGCGTCCTCGTGCGCGGCGTCAACCTCGTCGGGGACGATCAGGCCGATCGATCGGTGCACGGCGGCATCGACAAGGCGGTGTACGCGTACGCGCGCGAGGACTACGACTACTGGCGCGAGCATGAGGGCATCGAGACTTCAGCCGGCCTGTTCGGAGAGAACCTCACCGTCGAGGGGCTGGATCTGTCGTCCGCCGTGGCGGGGGAGCGCTGGACGGTGGGCACGACTGTGCTCGAGGTGGCACAGCCTCGCCTGCCCTGCTTCAAGCTCGGAATCCGTATGAACGATCCGCGATTCCCGCGCCGGTTCCAGCGCGTCGGGCGCATGGGCGCCTACCTGCGCATCGTGCGCGAGGGCGACGTCGGCGCCGGCGACACCGTGGAGGTCGCGTCGCGTCCTGACCATGGCGTCACCCTGCAGCAAATGGTGAACGCCCTGCACGATCCGGCGAGTGCCGAGGCTCTCTGGCGAGTGGAGCGGCTGCCCGACTTCTGGAGGCGGGTGGCGGACCGCTTCTAGTCAGGCCACGCCCACCTGGAGCTCCGTGACGTTGTCCGGCGATTCGTAACCGATCCACTTCTTGTAGATCTCGCGCGATTCCGGACTACGACTGCGGCCGCTCTCGCGAATCGCGTCGAGGATCTCGTTGTACGCGATCTGGATGTCTGGCATCGGTCCGACGTAGTCGGCCGCCATGCAGCGGAATGCCGGGAGCTCGGCGACCTCGTACTCCTCGATCGGCGCGGCGGGCCGCTTCGCGATGGGAAACGCGATCGTGAGTCGGAACTTCGTCGTGAGCGAGCCGTCTGCACCGTGATAGATGAAGTGCACCGGCGCGAGCGGCGCGATGCCGCGAGCGTGCAGCTCGGCAATCATGTCGTCGACCACCCCGCGCGACACCGCGGAGATCTCGGGGATCGTCACGCCGTCGTGCGTGGACATGACGAAGGTGGCGGGAGGCACGGTCTTGAGCGTGACGGCCATTCGATGAACGAGAGAGAGCGGGACGGAGGGGAGATCGCGCGGCGATCCTGTAAGATGGGCCAAGCCCCGCCTCGGGGGGAGGCGCAGCCCGCGCCTCCCCCCACCCCATACCCGCCGGCTCGCTAGTGCATCGACGGCGGCACGATCTTGAAGATCGTACCGGTGGTGCCGGTAGGTCCGAGAATCTTGGAGGCGGCGACGTACACGTTCCCCTGCGCGTCGTTGCCGAAGCCCTTCACCACGTAGCCGAGTCGATCGGTGCCGCCGATCAACAGCTCGTGAAGCGTCCACAGCCCGTCTCCTTCCTGCACGGATGCGAAGAGCCGCCCATCCGGTGTCGTGAACGAGGCGGTGGCGCCGCCGAACACGTACATCCCCGCCAGCGCGGGGAAGTCGTGGCCGCGATAGACATTCCCGCCGACCACCGTGAGCGCCAGCCCGCCGGGCTGCTTCGAGTTCGCGAACTCGATCACGGGATCGCGCAACGGTTCGCCGGTCGTCGGGTCCACGCTCGGACACGTCGCCGGGGGCGTGGTGGGATTCGCGGCGTCGAAGCAGTGCGTGCCCTCCTTCACGTTCCACCCGTAGTTGCCGCGCCGCTCGACTCGGCTCACCTCCTCCCAGAGCTCCTGACCGGCATCCATCGAGAGGAGCATGCGGCTGCCACCCATGTCGAAGGACATCCGGTACGGGTTGCGAAGGCCGTACGCGTAGATCTCGTCGAGTCCAACCTTGCCGACGAACGGATTGTCGGCCGGAATCGCGTACG